>CAZZCM010000028.1:6075-10691 GCA_964652445.1 uncultured Muribaculaceae bacterium
TATATCAGCTCCCCTTCAAATCTTGTTGAAACTATATCTATAATCTCACCATTATCAAATGTAATTAATCTTTTAGATTTGTTATAACATACTACCCTCTGTGTATTTACTATACACGACCTATGAGTCTGCACAAAATCCTTACTTAACAAAGCTGACAGTTCAGTTAAACTTTTACTTACCCTAAATTCCGAATAATCAGTTTTAATCACACACTTCCTCTCAACACTATCTTTAGTTATATATAAAATATCTTCCAAAGCAATAGTATAAATAGTCCCACCATCTTTAAATCTAATAATCCTTTTGACCTTTAAAAACTTAAATGCCTCATCAAATGCTTCCTTAAGCCTTTGCTCACGCTTATCAAATTTATTAATAAAAGTCAAAGATGAAAAATCCCTTTTAGCTACTATACTACTCAAATCATCATGACCAGTCAAAAATATAATTACACTATCAACATCCTTGTTTCTAATAATTCTTGCCATATCAATACCTGAAGCACTAGGCATCTCTATATCCAAAATATAAATCTTGAATGATATTTTCGTGTTGACCATTTTAATAAAATTCTTATCATAATCATTGTATTGATGAACCTTATATTCCATCTCATTTTTCATCATGTATTTAGTTATTATTTCCTTCGTTATTTCCCTATCACGATCATCATCTTCACAAACAATAAAATTTATCATAAATATTACCTTCCTCTCCTGTTTGCCATACGTTTACTGCTATTTAAATATAACATAATTTATACTCTTTTTCTACAATTTCCGACAAAAAAAAAGAGAAAATATTGGATATTGCTATAATTAACACCAAACAAAAACAAAGATACAATTATCTCTGTTTCTCATTATACTTTTCTTCCATTTCATCTAACCATTCCGCACCCTTTTCACTAAGGGTGTCCTTCCACTCAGGAACCTTTTCTTTAAGATAAGCCCCCACATCAGTACTCTTGTCCCAAGCCCACGAACTCAATTTTTCTAACGCTGCCAAAACTTTTTCCTTAACTGGTTCAGAAAGTTCACTAAATGTACAACCATTTATTTCCTTATCCCCAGCAACAAAATCACGTAAGTCATACCAATTTTGTTTTACTTTCTCAACATCATTTTGATATTGTTCAGTCTGCTTATACTCATCAGTCGCATTCATAACCGCATCAAAACTATCCATCATAACCGTAATAGATGCCTCCACCGCAGATTCACCCTGAACCTTTTCATATTCATCTTTAACTGCCTTTTCAGCTACATCCGCAATAGTTTCATCTTCATCCGCCGGTTGTTCCTTAGGAGTATCAGACCCATAATCACTCGTCTTCATTTCATTAATTCCGCAACCAACCAAAGACAAAGATAACGTTCCCGCCATAATTAATGGAAGTAATTTTTTAGAAAATTCTACTTTCATTTTATTAACCACCTCATTTACACCACTTATTATAACAAATTTAAAACAAAATGCAAATGCTAAACTCCCCCAATTTCTCCCTTTTTCCTAAGCAATAACTTACGTAACCAATCAATTGGAACCACCAAAAATGCAATTAAAACCATAACTTCAAATTCAAATAAACTCAGTCCATATGTTCTAAACATATCCCCACCATAATAAATAAGATAAATCTGTACAACCAAAACAAAGAAAATCACCAATAGAAATACCTTATTTTTCATAATATGTGCGAATAAATTAAGTCGATGTGTACGCGCATTAAAACAATTAAAAATACTCATAAAAATAAATAATCCAAAGAATGCCGTCATCAAATCATTAGTATCTTGGCCACCAAATATACTGTGGATAAATGGACTTTTCAAAAATATAATACATAACAATGCCGAAAATACACCCGTAATAAATATCTCTTGTTTCATATAATCATTAATAATCATTTCATTCTTACTCTTAGGCTTTTCATTCATGTACTCCTTAAGTGCTGGTTCAAAAGAAAAGGCAATTCCTGCTAAAGTATCCATAACCATATTTATCCACAACATCTGAATAACCGTAACCGGCGTATCAACCCCAATAAAAGGCCCAATAATCGAAACACTAACCGCACATAAATTAACCGTTAACTGAAAAATAATAAACTTCCTTATACTCTTAAAAATCGTTCTCCCATACAAAACCGCATTCGAAATTGATAACAAATTATCATCCAAAATAACAATATCACTAGCCTCTTTCGCCACTTCCGTTCCAGACCCCATCGCAAAACCAACATCAGCCTTTTTAAGTGCCGGTGCGTCATTAACACCATCACCAGTCATTCCAACAACCAACCCCGACTCCTGGGCAAGTTTCACCAGCCTACTTTTATCCTGAGGTAACGAACGAGCAATAATTTTAAGATTAGGTAATAACGCCTTAACTTCATTATCTGATTTCTTCCGAAGTTCCTCACTTGTTAAGACAACATCATTAGAGCCAGTAATAAGACCCACCTCTTTACCAATCGCATAAGCAGTTTTAACATTATCACCAGTAATCATCACCGTATTAATATGAGCATTTCTAATTAAAGATAATCCCTCCACCGCTTCTGGTCTCACTTCATCTCTAATATAAACAAAACCAATCAAAGTAAGCCTACTTAATCGATCAGGTACATCAGAAGTAGCTAAAGCAAGCACCCTAATACCCTTTTCCGTTGCATATTCCACTTGCTTATATAAAGAATTACGGTGAAATAAACCCACCTTTTTCCCATTCTCATAACAATGACTGCATTTATTCAAAATAACCTCTGGCGCACCCTTAATCAAATGAATACGTTTCCCATCATAACGCACACTCGCCCTAGAATATTTTTTCTCACTAGAAAAAGTAACCGACGATAACACTTCAAAATCAAAACTATGCTTACCAAAAAAATTAAGTAAAGCCCTATCCGTAATATTTCCACCAATGGCTTTTCCAGCATCATCATAAGTACTCGCATTATTTGCCGTAAACGATAATTTAACTTGTGAATAAAAAGGCTTATTCCTAAGAAGCTCAGTCTCATCATGATATACTTTTCCTCTAGCATCACTCACCCCAATAACCTCAAGCTTCCCCTTAGTAATCGTTCCCGTCTTATCTGTAAACAAAACATTAATATTACCAGCAGTTTCAATTCCCATTAACTTTCTAACTAAAACATTACTCTTAAGCATTCTTTTCATATTAGAAGATAATACCAAAGTAATCATCATCGGTAAACCCTCAGGAACTGCCACAACAATAATCGTCACACTCAAAGTCAAAGCATGTAATAAATACCCAAACATCAAAGGAAAATTAGTAACCGTCTCTTTAATTAAAGCCAAATCAAAATCATTATTTAAAACAATTACCGAAAATAAATACGAAATTGTTACCAAAGCCGCCCCAATATACCCCATTTTACTTATTTGACCAGCCAAATGCGAAAGCCTTAACTTAAGTGGGCTGTCAGGTCTCTTCTCCGAAACTTCCTTGGCCAAAACCCCATAAAAAGTTTCATCGCCAACCTTCGAAGCCACCATCACCCCCTCACCAGAATAAACAACCGATGAACGATACACAGGACTATTAGCTTTCTTTTCAATTTCCTTCATTTCACCATTCAAACTAGACTCATTTACTTGTAATTTCCCACTTATCAATGACCCATCAGCTGGAATTTGGTCGCCTGCTTGTAAACTAATAACATCACCAACCACAATATCATTAATCTCAATCTCAGATAACTTATTATTTCGACGCACACGACTCTTAATTTTTGATGCATCCTCCTGAAGTTTATCAAAAGCTTTCTCACTTCCATATTCCGAAATCGACGAAATAAACGATGCCAAAAAAATAGCAATCACAATCCCAATTGTCTCATACCAATCAAAATCCTTAAATAAAAACAAAGTTTTAACCGCCAAAGCAATCAACAAAATTTTAATTATTGGATCTCCCAAAGCCCCCAATAAATATCTAATAAAACCATCACGCTTTTCAGTCCTTATTTCATTTGTACCATGTTCATTTCTACTTATAATAACCTCGTCATCAGTTAAACCAGTTTTCATAGGCACCTCCTATCAAAACATATTAACCATAAAAAAAATATATCACATTATTTATTCGACAAAAAAAACAACCTATAAAAGGCCATTTTCCTTAAGTAAATTATAAATACATGAATAACTACGACGATTATAAAAATTACAAAACTTACGAATACTTACATTACTCTTTTTATAAAGAGAAATAATCTTCTCCTTTTCCTCTTCACTCATTACATTAGCCGGAACCCGATTCTTATTACCATGCTCCATCCTTATAGTACCTTCAACTACTTCTTTTTTAAGTTTCAAAATATATTTAGGATGATATCCAGTAAGTTCAGCTATTTCAGTATAAGTCAAAAAAGTTTTTTTATTAAGTTTATCATTAATTAATTTTACAGCCTGCTTTTTATTACCCATAATATCACCCACTTATGAAAATTCGTAGTATTATTATACCACCTATTTACCCATTTATGTCAAATATTTAAGAAAAAAAGTTTTTTTAGCTATCTTTAATTATTTCAGCCACAAATATAACAACGTAAAACTAACATAAAATAAAATATT
>CAZZCM010000029.1:0-10435 GCA_964652445.1 uncultured Muribaculaceae bacterium
TTGGCGCTATATGGAGGATATCAAGGGTTTTGGATGTAGATTTTGATGTTTTATGTAAAGATGATAATCTTTCAAATACTCCAAAATATATAAAGTATAGGTGTAATAAATGTGGTGTTGAAAATAACATGCCAATTGAAATTATAAAATGTTTTGTTCAATTATTTGATGCGGTAAACATAAAGGAGATTCCTGCGTTTGACTGTACTCATTGTGATGGAAAGTTGGAGCCTACAAACAAGATAGAATTATATTCGGAAATATCTAAATAATTGGATATTTTTTAATTAAGGCACACTATTTTTGTTTTTTTGGTATAATACTAATATAGTAGGAGGTAGTTTATGACTAATACTGTTACACCAGAAATGACAATGGAATTATTGGAGGAAGCTGGGGTTAATAAAGAAGTGATAAGTTTTTTAAAGAAAAATCCAACTTTATTGCATGAAAAAATTAAAGAGGTTATTGGAACTGATTATGCTCCGGAAGTTTCTCATTTTAAAACGCAATATGTTCAAAAAATTAAGGATGGAAATGATAGTTTTAAGATTTTGGACAATGGTGATATTTGGGTATCTAATTTTACAACTACTGGAGGTAAATCTTTTTATGATGGATTGTTTAGGGACCCTGCTGATAAATATAAAAATATTACTGAAAATATAACTTTAACTAGTGATGAAGGACATATAGTGAAAAGAACAATTACTCATAAGGGTTTTGTTCAAGATGGGCAATACTGCTATGACGGTTCTATATTACAAGAAAATTTTGATAATAACAATAATCTAGTTAGTGGATTTAAAGGGAGTTGGGAAAACAGTCAAAGTATGGATTTACCAAAAGATGTATACGTTTTTTCTTTTGTTAATAATTCCTTTACTAATATAAGAGAAACTCAAATGGATGGGCATTATATAAATACTGGTACTCCTGAATGGCAGTTAACTTCGACTGGAGAGATTTCTAAAACGGATATACAGGAGATGGATAATGATGTGAATAATCCAATTATTGGTAGGCTTAAGTTAATCAAGGACAAAGCTCAACAGTTTTTGAGTGCTAAAACAGAGAAAAAGGAGAAGTCGTATGAACAGGAATTAAAGGGATTTCAAGAAATGGAAAGAGATTTGTTAGGTCATCCTAACTCAGATGGCATTGTAAGTACAGAAGAAATTCTTACGCAAGTACAAAGAGATAATTATAGCACCTATTCCCCTAGACAAAGATAGTATCATATTTTGGTTTTTTTTAAAGGTGTGGTTGCAATTTCTATGGTTTTTCATTATAATTATTGGTGGAGGTAAATTATGGAAAAAGTACATGTTAATAAAGATTTATGTATTGCTTGTGGTTCTTGCGTTGCTATGTGCCCTGAGCATTTTGAATTTGGTGATGACAATTTAGCCAAGGCCATTTGTGAAAATGTAGATGATGAAGTGAGGGATGCGGCTAGCGCATGTCCTACTGGAGCTATTGTTATTGAAGAGGAAGACGAATAGTCTTTTTTTATTGATAAAATTAAGCAGAGGTGTTATTCTCTGCTTTTAAAACTCTTCTTCCATTAGAAAATCTATTATATTTTTGTGAATAATGCCATCTTTTGAAAAATCAGTTTTATCTAATGTTAGTACGTATTTTGGATGGCTGTCTTTTATTGAATCGAATGCTCCAAATTCTCTTTTTATTACGTTATCATCAGCTAGTAAATAGGCTACTTGTATATGTTTGATTTTTCCATCTTTTGAAGCGGTGAAGTCAACCTCACCTTTTGGCGTTTTTCCGATATAGACATTATATCCTTTGACAATCAGTTCGTTATATACTATATTTTCTAAGGCGTATGGTTTATTTATTTCAAAGTTATTATTTTTTATTTGGGCAATTCCTAAGTCAGTCATATAATACTTATTTAAGGTTTTTAAAATTGCCTTTCCATGAATATCATATCTATAGACTTTTTTTATTATTAAGGCTTTACATAAAGCATCTAAGTAATTATATAAAGTTACTGTAGATACTTCTCTACCTTTACTTTTTAGAAACCTGTTGATATTTTCAGCGGAAAATTCTCTTCCTGTTGTGTCGATTATATATTGTAGAATGAGGTTGAAAAGGTTAACATCTTTTAGTTTTAGTCTTTCTACTACATCTCTTAAAATAATTGAGTCAAATACACTGTGTAGATAGTCTTTGATATTTTTTTCATCTTTAAATTGTATTCTATTTGGCAGTCCTCCCCATTTTACAAAGTCCCAAAAGGTTGTTTCTTTATATGGATCTTTGTTTGTAAGTTGTATGTATTCTCTATAGCATAGGGGATTGATAGTGAAAGAAACATATCTCCCTGATAAAACTGAAGATATTTCATCCGAAAGTAATTTTGAATTAGATCCAGTAATAAAAATACTTATATTTTTTTCTGATGCTCTTAAGGAATTAACAACTTTTTCAAAATTTTCAACACCCTGAATTTCATCTAAAAATACATAGTATATCTTTTTGTCTTTTATTTTATCTTTTATATAAGTGTTTAATTTTTTATAATCTTGTAATTCTTCATATTCTATATATTCAAAGTTGATATAAATAATATGGTCATCTGCAATCTTTTTTTCTCGCAGTTCATCCATGATTTGATTTAAAATAACAGACTTTCCACTTCTTCTTATCCCTACTAAAATTTTCACAAGGTCGCTATCATAAAAACCTCGTATTCTTGATAAATATAATTCTCTTTTTAACATGGTTTCACCTCAATTAAATTATAGTGTTTTATTTTTTTGTTGTCAAGTTATTTTGTTAAAACAAAATAACTTTTAATTTTACAATTTTATTTTACTAAAACAAAATTATATGGTTTTTGTTATGAATTTGCACTAATTGGCATACTATGATATAATCTAGTATATATTTTATTTAAGGAGGAATGTTTTTATGGATCCAGACTCGGGACCGAAAAACACAAAGATAATTAATTTTGTTCCAGATGAAATTAATATGAGACGCGTAAGCTTTGAAGAAGTTGATGGTGAAAAGTGTTTTGCTTTAGCGCAGTTTAATGATTGTTCTCGTGCCTTAGTTACTTGTACAGCAACATTTAATTATGATTATGATTTATTATCATGTAATATAGTTGTTACAATGTTAGATGGTCAATACGAAGAAATTAGTTCTCACGATGCGGAATTATCGTTAAGTGATTTATTTGAAATGGCGGATAGATTGACTAGTAATGAGAAAGAAATATTGTCATATGATGGACAAAATGTTTCTTCGGCTGTAGTTATTAATAATCATTTATCTGAATCTCCAATTCAATGGATACTAGATTCTGTAATTAAAGATGATGATCCTAATTATATGGATGTTAATGACCAAATGTTGGACTATTTATGTACTAAATGTATGAATCCTAGGCTTTATAGAAGTCTTTCAGCTTTTAAGAGGATTGAGGGCATTAGTAGAGTAAAAATTATAAAACCTATTAATTTAATGAAAAAGGCTGTTTAATAAAACCCACTTATGTGGGCTTTTTACTTGGATAAACTATATAATGTTTTTACTTCTTTGGTTGTTAAATGACGATATTCTCCTGAAGTTAATCCTTTTAAATCTAAGAAAGCAAATTTTTCTCTTTTTAAGCTTTCAACATTATAGCCGATGGCTTCAAACATTCTTTTTACTTGGTGGTACTTACCTTCGTGAATAATAATTTCGATAATTGTTTTATTTTTCTTTTTATCTAAGTTCTTGATTTTTACTCTGTCTGCTTTTGTTTTTTTACCATCTATTATTACTCCAGATAGTAATTGTTTTACCTTTTTTGGGTCGACTGCGGTATCTATTTTAGCGATATATTGTTTTTGAATTTCATTTCTTGGATGGATTAGTAGATTGGTAAGATTGCCATCGTTGGTTAATATTAATAAACCGCTTGTATCGTAATCTAATCTACCAACTGGATATAATCTGTTTTTTGTTTCTATTAGGTCTAGAACGGTTTTTCTTCCTTTTTCATCTTTAGTAGTTGTAACTACTCCTCTTGGTTTATAAAGTAAAATATATTCTTTGTTTGCGGTTTCTAGTTTTTTACCTTCGACGATAATAGTATCGGAAGAATTAGCTTTGGTTCCTAGGTTTGTAATAGTGGTTCCATTGACTGAAACTTTTCCTTGTTCAATTAATTCTTCGGCTTTTCTTCTTGAACAATATCCGCTATTTGCGATGATTTTTTGTAATCTTTCCATGTTTTTTCACCTAGCTATATTATATATGAGTATTTTTAAAAAAACAAGGGTACGATTATTAAACTTAATATAACGGTAACTAAATCGGCAAGCAGTCCAGCCCATAAAGCGTATTTTATTTTTTTTATTCCGATACTACCAAAATATAGGGTTATTATGTAAAGGGTTGTATCACTGGAACCTTGAATTATTGATGATAGAATGCTGAGGTAACTATCTGGGCCATGTAAGGTATACATATCGTTTAGGAGGGCTAAACCGAAACTACCTGATAGGGGTCTCATGATGGCTATTGGTAAAATTTCTAATGGAACGTTAATAAGGTAGAATATTGGTTTTAAGAATTGAAATACTTCGTCTACTAACCCACTACTAGTAAATATATTGATTCCGAATATCATAGCCAATAGTGGTGGAAACATATTTAGTACCATGGGCAAGCCTTCTTTGGCACCTTCTACAAAACTATCGTAAACGTTTATTTTTTTTTTGGCTCCATATATGATAATGGTTAAAACTAGTATTGGAATAAATAGGTTTGATAATAATCTCATTTGTACCTCCGTGCAAGTATTCTATCGATTATTAAACCGATGAATAAGGAAATAAAGGTTACTATGATGCAGGGCGCTACTACGCTGGTGGGGTCGGTACTGTCATGCATCATTCTTAATGATATTATGGTGGTTGGAACTAAGGTAACTCCACATGTGTTGATGACTAAAAAGGTTATCATACTGCGACTAGCGGTATCTTTTTCTTTGTTTAAGGTTTGTAATGATTCCATGGCTTTTAGTCCAAAGGGTGTGGCAGCATTACCTAATCCAAATAGATTGGCTATTATGTTTGATGATATTAAACCTAGTGACTCGTGTCCTTTGGGTATTTCGGGGAAAATTTTTGATAGAATTGGGGAAATAAATTTTGAAGTTTTTTCGAGTAATCCTGATTTTTTTGCGATGTTCATAATGCCAAGCCAGATAGCTAAAAGTGGAAATATTTGAATAATTAAATCTAATGTTGTTTTTCCACTTGATAATATTTGGGTATTTAAAACATCGGCTTTACCATCTATGATTAAATATAATGAGCCAGAGACGATGAAAAATATCCAAAGTTTATTTATCATGGAACCAAGTTTTTATTTTTTGGAAAATGTTTGTTTTTTCTGTTTTTTCTTTGTTGATGTAGATGCTCTGGCTATTTACTTTTTTATCACCGATATATAAATTTACGGTGCCTACTTTATCGCCGTTTTTGTAGTTTCTTTCTTTTTCTAATGTGTATTTTAAATGAACGGCTTCTGTTTCACTTTGTAATAATGGATATTTGAAATCTTTTTTGGTATATAATGTATTATTTTTATAGTATGTTTCTCCAAGTATTGATATATTACCTTTGTCTAGAAAGGTATATGATGTATATTTTTTGAAGGCTTCTTCGTAAAGTGATGTGTGGTCTTTCCAGTCACTTCCGTCGTTTATTGTTACTATGGTGAGGTTTAAATTATTTTTACTGGCGGTTGATACTAGTGTCCTTTTGGCTTTTTTGGTGTATCCTGTTTTCCCACCGGTTGTATATTTATAGGTGTTTAATAGTTTATTTTTATTAGTCCATTTGTAAACGTTTTTGTTGGTTTTTACGGTATGTACTTTGGTGCGGGTGATTGTTTTAAAATCTTGGTTTTGCATGGCATAACTCATTAATAAGGCCATGTCATAGGCGGAGGAAATATTACCACCGTCTTTTTCGTCTAATCCACTGGGATTTTTAAAGGTTGTATCATCCATTCCTAATTCTTTAGCTTTTTCGTTCATTTTTTGAACGAATTTTTCGGTATTGCCGGATACGTTTTTGGCAAGTACTAGGGCGGCATCGTTTCCACTTCTAAGCATTAAACCATACAAAAGATCTTTGATGGTTATTTTTTCTCCTTGTTTTACATATATACCAGAACCATAGGCTTTTAGGATTTCATCGCCTACGGTGATGGTCTTTTTGATATTGATGTTTTCTATTGTAACTATGGCGGTCATTATTTTGGATATTGAAGCAACACTTTGGGTATAATGAGCATTTTCGGCATACAATATTCGGTGGTTGTCGGTATCCATTAAGATTGCTCCTTTGGCATTTGTACTAAAGGCTTTTACGTTTAATGGCATTAATAATACTATTAATATGATTAATATTTTTTTCACTTGTATCACCTAAATAAGTGTATGATAACTTGGGCATTTTTATTAACAAAAAGGACTATATTATCCTGCATATAGTCCGTTTATTTTGTTTAAATCTTCATCACTTAATTCGTTTAATGTCCATTCGTCATTTTCTTTGGTTAATGTGAAATTAATGGTATAGGTTGATGTTTCGGTTACTTTTTTTAGTTCGTCTAAACGGTATGTACTAAATAAAGTGGCATCGTAGTTACCATCTTCACCGTTGAATTCATCTTGGTTTTCACTCTTATAGTTTTCGGCATCGGCAACTGTTTTTGCATAATTTCTAACGGTTACTTCTGCTTCGACAGTAGCGTTGTCACCATCGATTGTTTCGTCTTTTATTTCGTATTTTAAATCTTGGTAATGTTTTTTCATGAATTCTCTATATTCTTTACGGTCATCTTCGCTTAGAGCTGTGTCAGTAGCAAGTACACTATCTAAATCTTCTAATACTGAATTATCTAATGTTTGATAGTTATTTAAAAAGGCTTCAACTTTTTGTGTTGGTGTATTATCCATATTGGAATCGCAACCGGTTAATACGAATAAGCATGATGTAAGAACTACTAAAAATTTTTTCATAACTTCCCTCCTTAATTATATTGTGGGAAGTTCTTCCTTTTTTATACAATTATTTTTTATTTTTTTAGTCTGTTTTTTATTTTTATTTTTAAATGTGGAAAGGCTTCGATTAGACGTTTGTTTAAAAGTGATTTGTTTTTTAGTGTTTCTCTTACTTTAATGGTTATTTCTTCGGTTGTGTCTTTAGCACCACTTAAATCAACTTTTTTAATGTTAGAAATTATATTAAATGAGATTATAAAGTCGGTAATAAATATTACAGCTATAATAATTGTTAATATAGTTATAATAATGGGTGGGAAGGTGTTTAAGATGCTTGTAAAGAAAGGATTTAAAAAATGGATTAAAACTACTCCTAAAGCACCAAAACCTAGACTGGTTATTAAACTAATTCGGCCGTTAATGTTGTATTTATGGGTACTATAATCCCACCAACGGGTTTTGAATGTTTTTTCCATAATATAACTGGTGAAGTATTCTAGCGATGAACCTAAAATGGCGGCTAAAATGAATAACACTGGGATATCATTATAGTATTTTGTAAGTAAGAGTGTTATTGATAAGGCTCCGGCACCATAGATTGGGCAAATGGGTCCGATTAAAAATCCTCTATTGATTATTTTCTTTTCTTTGGATAATGAGATTACAACTTCCATTAACCATCCTAAAAAGGAATAGATTATAAATAGTAAAAACATAATTCTTATATTCATACACATCTCACACTTCTTTTATTAATTTTAACATTTTTTTGAAACAAATACAATTTAACTATGGCAATCGCTGAACAAAGACAAAAAAATATTTTTATCAGCTTCATTCTCAAAGGTCTCGAATTCATGACCTTTGAAATTTTCATTGGTTTCGCTGTGAGTGGCTATATCTATGGTGATATAATAATTTTCTTTAAAGCGTCTATAAATTTTATTAATTTGTACTTTTCTCATGTTTTTTCCTTTCTTAAATCAAAAACTAACTATTTCTAGTTAGCGATTTATTACTCTCAAACGAAAAGTTCGAGTTTCCTATCTATATGGTGGCTATGAAGAAAAAGTTGAATAACTATTTTGGCACATAAAAGAAAAACTTCACCATAAAAAAGCAAGCCGGACGCATCCAACTTGCTCAGATGGGATCCGAAGATACACCATCGCCATTCACATTTATAATATACCATAATTGCAAAAATTATGCAATAATTTAATCAACTTTTTATGAAATTTCGTAAAGTCGATAATTTATTCTTAGTATCTGAGTATATAATCTTATTATAAATACTAATAGAAATTTTACTTCTAAATTCTTCAATAATCTTTTCATAGTTATTTATAAATTTATTGATTTCAGTTTTAGTAATCCCATATTTCTTTAATAATACAGCAATAATAAGAATATAGTCTGTAATTGTATTAAAGTCTATTCCTGTACAACCAATCTCATTTTCTAAATATTTACACAATTTAGTATCAATTTTCCCATCTTTAAATCTTACATCAAAAACTACATCATTATGTGCTATTGAATTTCTTAATGCCTTAATTAAATACATTATTTTTTCTGGAAATTTAGCATTAGTATCAAATGCAATATTTATATTCATTTCTTTATCAATTTTATTTCTAACTTTAAACTCTAAACTCTTAATCAAATCTGCAAAAGTCCCTAATGTAATTATTTCAAATATACCCCAAATTGGAACATGACGATCCTTTGAATAAAAATGACTAACAATTTTATTTTCGTTATTATAACTTCGAGATAATGAAGAATAAATATTATTTTGTACTAATAATCTTTGTTTCATTTTCTTTCTATATTCTTCACTAGTATTGCTATTTCTATAATCAGTCATACCATTTTCATAAATAACATTAAACTCATCGGTTCTATATTCTTCTACTAATATTTGAAGTACAATATTTTTTGAGATTGTTTCTATTTGCATAATTTGTGAATATAATAGGCTTTTTAATTTTGAATCAAAATCAACAATAGAAACTATTTCGTCAAAGCTAGATAAATTTATCCTGTTTTGTGGATTATTAATATATCTATAACCTTTATAGCCATGATAATAACCTATATTTCTTAAGTTCTTTTTATCTTTAGTTCCATCAATTGAAATATTATGTTTTTCTCTTAAATATTTCATTAAAGCATTTATTGTTCTAACTTTCATCTTTATATCCACCTCATTTCTATGTATAGAAAAAGAGCAAAATAAATCCTGTTCTTAATAAGTCATTACTAGCCCTTATTTTTTTACTTTCTATTTTTATTAAACATTTTTGCTAATCTTTTTATTCCTTTGGATTCTTCTTTTGGTTGTTCTTTTTTTGCTACATCTTCAATTGTCCAATATGAATGTTCTTCACCATCTTCATCAACGTAGGTTTTTAAAACGTGTTCCCATCTTTCGCCATTAGTGTAATCTCTATTAATTGCTTCATCTATTTCTTCTGTTGATAAAGTAAGGCCTAACTTTTTATTAAATTCATTTATAAATCTTTTTGCTCTTTCGTATCCTCTTTCTGGTATAGTATTTCTAGAATATAATAATTTAAGTGCAACAAGTTGTAAAACTCTGTGTCTTAATTCCATATCACAATTATAATCATATACACTTTCTTTTAATTCAGTATAATCTAACTCATCAGTATATTTTTCATTAAATATTGACAATAGTTCATCTAAACTTATGCTTTTATCACTATCTAAATATTCCCCTAACTCATAGTCTTTTGATACTTCACCAGTCATATGATCGGCATGAAGTAAAAAGTATGGTACTTTACCCAACCAAGGATTACAATCTTCTTCATTTTTTCTATTTATGTGCATAAATATTTGAGCTTTCCAACCAACTTCCTTACCATTTTCATAAATTGGATGTTGTCCCCAACCTTTTGCTCTATATCCACATTCCATCAAGCATAATTGGTTATGTGGTAATCTAAATAGTAATTGTCTAATATCCATTACATTTGAAATTCTTTTAATATCATGAAAATTCATATATCTAGTTCCTTCAAAATATTCTAATTCTCTTTCAGGATATTTAATCTCATACCATTTAACTATATTCTCAATTAATTCTTGTAATTCTTCTGTTCCAATAAAACAATGATATCCATCAGCTATTGAGTTTTTTAACCAATTTAAAAAATCTTTATTCTTTTCGATCTCATATTCTTTTGTATCTTGTTCGTAAAATCTTTCCGCTTGTGCAATTGTCATTACAAAACCTCCTTTTTTTCTAGTTATTTATTATAACATACTTTTTTTCTATTTGTGTCATTATTTTAGTTATTCATTAAATAAATTTTGTTAGCGGATGTTCTCTTTCTGTGGTATAATAGTTATGCAATTGCAGGA
>CAZZCM010000030.1:0-10286 GCA_964652445.1 uncultured Muribaculaceae bacterium
ACTAACATAAAATATTTTATTTTATGTTAGTTTTTAAATGTTTAAACATCTTTTTCTTTTCAATAAATAAACTTATATAAAGGGGGAATAATAATGCATATTATACCAAATATTCCTCCTAAATTATTTAGCCTTAGTGCCGTTGCAGTAGGTTATCTACTAATAGATGATTTGACTGCAAATGAACAAAACGCTTTAGGCAATTGGTTAATGTTAGTCGCCCAAGTTTTAAGCACCAACGCCTTTTATAAACAAGTAGAGGCGGAAAGAAAAGGAACACTTCAAAGTACACCAAATAATCCAAATAACAGCCACAATCAAGAAGAAACCATAATCATGATGCAAAAAATGATAAAAGCCTTAAGCAAAGAAGTAGAAAATATAAAAAAACAAAAATAAAAAAAATACCGAAGTATTTAATTATGTAAAACTTTTTGCTTAGTTTCAAATGCTTGAGACTCTTCCAATTCATAACCCTCCGCATAACTATTACGAAAAGCCATTTCATAGTCATTTGCTCTTTCAATATTTAAACGTTCTTCTTCCATTTCATAAGGCAAAAAATCTTCAGGAGAGTCCTTCTGCAATTCAAAACAATAATCCAAGACCTCATCCGTATATTTTTCATCAGTAGAAATAAAACAATAAGTAAATAAATCCCTTTTTAATTCCGCCATCATATTTTCATAAGGCAAATGAATAACTTTTATTCGCATGCATGCCCTCCTTTAGTAATCGTTTTAACAAAACCAGAACTCTCAAGTTCAAGATCAGAATCCACTGCTTCTCTATGATAAACAAGCATTTCATCCCTGCATTCACATACATCCATCCAACTATAGTAGCTAGGAATATCATATGACATTTCTTTTTCAGAGTCAACAAATCCATATCCAAACGTGTCATATAAAATATTCTCAAAAACTCCACTATATTTCTGATTAGTTGGAAGCAAATCCAAAATCACTCTATTTTGCTTAGTTAACTTTTGGGCAATATCATCAGCCACAAATAAAAAATTCAATTTTTCACTTTTCATTATAATCCTCCTACCTATTACACCATAATAATATATTATATATAACAAAAAGTCAAACAAATTATTTACAAACATCAAATAAGAATATATAATAAAATTAAAGAGGTGAGAACATGAAAGCACTCATAACAGGAGCAAGTTCAGGACTAGGGGCTGACATGGCTAGAGTATTAGTTGAAGAAGGACATGATGTCATCTTAGTAGCTAGAAGAAAAACAAAATTAGAAAAACTAGCTAAAGAATTAGGCGATAAAGCCCAAATTATAATCATGGATATATCAAGTACATATAATTGTATGCAATTATATAACCAAGTAAAAAAAGAAAAAATAGATATTTTAATCAACAATGCAGGCTTTGGCTTGTTTGGAGAATTTTCCGACACCAACATCGATAAAGAACTAGATATGATAGATTTAAATATAAAAAGCATCCATACACTAACAAAACTCTTCCTAAAAGATTTCAAGAAAAAAGACAAAGGCTATATTTTAAATGTCGCTTCATCAGCCGCATTTATGCCAGGACCATTAATGTCAACATACTATGCTTCAAAAAGCTATGTCTTAAACCTAACAGAGGCAATATATGAAGAACTAAAAAAAGAAGAAAGCAATGTTTCAGTAAGCATTCTGTGTCCAGGACCAGTCGAAACCGAATTTAATCGTGTTGCTGGTGTATCATTCAGCATTAAACCCATGGAAAGCATTGAAGTAGCAAAATATGCCATCAAAAAAATGTTTAACGAAAAATTAATAATAATTCCTGGAATAAAAATAAAACTAGGCGTATTCATGACTAGATTAGTTCCAAGGAAACTATTAACCAAAATAGTTTATAAAATCCAAAAACAAAAAAATAGATAGAAGATGATATCACATGTTTGATACACACTACGATTTATTAACCTTAGTTTATATGGCCAAACATGAAAACAAAAACATAAACCACTTATTAAATTCTTTCAATCCCTCAAACGTTTTAGGCGTAATAAGTAATTTATATTTTCAGTCAGAAAAAGAAATGGCCGAAGAATTAAAATATCCAGCCCAAATAAACGTTTTAAAAATGTTTAAAGAAGCCAAAGAAACATTAGAAAGTTATCATCCAAACACAAAAATTTTATATAGTATTGAAGGCTGCGATTATATAAAAGATACAAAAGAGTTAGAAGAACTCTTTAAAGCTGGACTAAATTCAATAATATTAGTTTGGAATGAACCAAACAAATACGGATCAGGTTATCGTACCAATAAAGGATTAACCAAAGAAGGAAGAATATTCATCCAAAAAGCCATTGATCTAGGCTTAGGAATAGATTTGTCACACGCCAACGAAGCCACTTTTAATGGTATCATCAAAGAAATAAAAAAAGCTCAAGCCCAAAATAAAAAAGTAACATGCTACGCTTCCCATTCAGATATTAATCATTTATACAATCATCCAAGAAATTTAAACGATAAACAACTAAAACAACTAAAAGAAGTAGGTGGAAAACTAGGCTTAGTTGCCTATCCAAAATTTCTAACCGACAAAACCAATTTAAAAGATATCCGAAAAGCCTACATTGAACACATTTGCTATGCAGTCAACGCCATGGGAATAGACAACGTCATGTTAGCAAGCGACAATATGAGTTTTATAAACGAATTTGATACAGCTTATAAACCAGTTAAGCCAGCCTATGAATACAATAAAATGAAAGAAGAAATCGAAAAAGATTTAACACCTTATTTCAATCAAAACCAAATAAACAAAATAATGTGTGAAAATGCCAAACAACTATATTTTAACCTAAAACAAAAAAATTAAAACTTAATTCCTAATTTTAAACCTACATAATCAAAAATTAACAGAAGATTGACCTATTTATCAATAAAAAAACAGAAGACACTAACTTCTGTTTTTTCATACACTATGAACCATTTCTTTTACAAAAGAAAATACCATAAAATATTATTTGTAAATAAACCAATTTTATATTATAATAATATATCAGTAGGTGAAGTATATGAAAAACATAGTTGAAATTAGAAATTTAAATTTTAAATATGGCGATATAGAAATATTTAAAGACCTAAATTTAACAATACAAGAAAACACATTCACCACTATTTTAGGACCCAATGGTTCAGGAAAAACAACCTTATTAAACTTATTATTAGGTAACATAAAATCCAATGGTGAAATTATAATAAATAAGCTACCAGTTATCCAAGAAAATTTAAAACATATATCTAGAATTATGAACATAATTTCAGAAGATAAAAACTTAACCGCCAACACCGTAATAGAAGAACTTAATAACTCATTAAAAAAAGCCAGTTTTATGAAAAACCAATTTAAACGAAACATAGACGAAATTAATAAATTATTAAAGCTAGATACTTTATTAGAAAAAAAACCAAACACCCTAAACTTAAACGATAAAACTTTAGTTACAATTGCCTGCGGTCTAATAACCAAACCCAAACTATTAGTAATAGATCAAACCATAGATAACTTAAACGAAAAAGAAAAACAAAAAATTATCAAAATATTACAAAAAAAAGTCAAAAACAAAGAACTTACAGTTGTATATATGACCAACAACAGTAACGATAGTTTATTTAGCGATAACATAATAATTCTAGGAGAAAAAAAAGTTCTAGTATCAGGAAAAAAAGCCACAATATATAAAAACGAAAAAAACTTTGAAAACGCCGGTTTAGAACTGCCATTTATAATTGATTTATCCAAAAAATTACAATTTTATAATTTAACAAACAAAAATTATCAAAGCGCCGAAAAGATGGTGAAAGATTTATGGAAATAAAACTAAAAAGAGTTAATTATACTTCTAATAACCAAAACATAAAAGATTTAAATCTAACAATAAAAAAAAATCAAATCACCAGTTTCGTTGGACCCAACGGTTCTGGTAAAACCACCATAGCCAAATTAATCGCATTATTAATTAAAGCCACTAGTGGAGAAATAGATTTTGATAATATAAAAATCACCAAAAAAACAAACATAGAAGAAATAAATAATTTACGCTCACAAATTGGCATAATATATACAAAAAGAAAAATTTCCTGTAAAACCGTAGAAGAAGAAATCAAACACGCCATCAAAAACGCCAACTATAACACCAAAA
The DNA here is from genome assembly GCA_964652445.1 of uncultured Muribaculaceae bacterium. GTDB lineage: Bacteria > Bacillota_I > Bacilli_A > RF39 > UBA660 > Coprosoma. Next base: position 4,179 of record CAZZCM010000030.1, read on the forward strand.
ATCTAGAAAAACGTGTGCAAGATTCCTTAAAAATAATAGGCCTAGATACAAGCTATTTAAATAGAAAAATAAACACCCTAAGTAAAGGCGAACAAAAAAAAGTATCCATAGCAGCAGTACTATCCCATAATCCTAAAATAATTATTTTAGACGACCCAACATCAGAATTAGATAGTATTAGCAAACAACAATTAATCAAAATCCTAAAGTTAATGAAATTAAGATATAAAAGAACCATAATAATTTTTACTAAAGACACAGACTTCGCTCATAGTATATCAGATTACATCTATATAATTAATAATAGTGAAATAGTCGCCAAAGGAAACAAATATGACATTTTTAAAAATATAGAATTACTAAAACAAAATAATTTAGCCATTCCCAAAGTTATTGATTTACCACATTTGGTAGAAAAGAAAAAAAATGTTAAAATAGGGTATAGAGATGATATTAATGATTTAATGAAAGACATTTATAGATCAGTTAGATAATTTATACGAGGAGAGATTTAAATGAGATATTTTATGACATTTGCCTATGATGGTTCAAGATATAAAGGATATCAAAAACAACCAAAACAAAAAACCGTTCAAGGCGAAATCGAAAAAGCATTAAAAACCATAAACGGAAATAAAAAAGTAGATATTCATGCTTCTGGAAGAACCGATGCCGGCGTTCATGCATACAATCAAAAAGCTCATTTTGATTTAGAAATGAAACACATCACCCCAGAAAAATTAAAAGACGGATTAAACAGCCTACTACCAAAAGACATCTATATCAAAGATATTAGCATAGTAGAAGAAGATTTTCACGCTAGGTATAATGTTAAAGCTAAAGAATATATTTATATAATAAACATGGGAGAATATAATCCAATCGAAAAAGATTACGTCTATCAATATAATAAAAAACTAGACGTTGTTGAAATGGAAAGAGCCTTAAAATATTTAGAAGGTACCCACGACTTCAAATCCTTTACTAAAACCGATGAAGAAAAGGAAGATTATACAAGAACCATCGTCCAAACCAACCTAATTAGAGATTTGAAAAACGTTAATAAGATAACCGTATCATTTTTAGGAACCGGTTTTCTAAGATATCAAGTTAGAAATATGATAGGTACCCTTATAGAAATTGGTGAAGGCAAGAGAAAAAGTGAAGACATCATTGACATTTTAAAAGAAAAAGATAGAAGAAAAGCCGGCAAAACAGCATCCCCAGAAGGCCTTTATTTAAAAGACGTCCTTTATTAAAAAAATCAATATACCATTGCAGAATTAAAACAACCGATGAAGATATCAACCCATGTGAAATGAAAAAAAGATTATCACAAAAAAGTAAAAAAACAGCTTTTCCAAAAAAACCTTATCAAAAAGACATATTAAGAAAGAGTGAAACATAAATGAAAGAGCCCTTATCGTTAAATAAATTATATATAGTAAACCCATCCATAATAAAAGATGTCAGCTATAAAAAAAGTTTTAGAAACAAAGATACCCTAAAACAAAAAGTAATATTCGAAAACTTGCCATCACTTTCAATCGCCTATTCTGACCATTGTGGTGAATACGTTGACTTATTTCCACCACAGAGTTATAAAAGAAAAACGATATATAAAAAAGCCAAAGCCATAACTGGAATTTTTATAACCCCCGAATCAACACAATATATAGGCGTTTTCCCCCATGATATAGAACCATTTGTTGACTATGATTTTCAGCAAATTTCCCCATCAAACAAGATATTAAGATTAAAAGCCTTCAAAAAAACTTTTATAAGAGAATGTTACACCATAGACGAATTACAAGAATTCTATGAAAGATTAAAACAACTAGAACTTGAACCTCATCAAAAAACGAAACTTTATAAAATTCCTACAATTCCTCAAAATATAATTTTTATGCATGGAACACCCTTTGATAAAACACCAATTTATGCTGGATCAGATAAAGAGGAATATAACCAATTCGTAAAATCATTAAGAAGTAATACTAAAAAATTTAGAATTTAACAAAAACCAGTTTACTTTCAAGTCATAAAAAGGTGTAAAAAGCATATATTTTTATTGACTTTTAGTTTTTTTTTTAGTACAATTAGTAACGGTACATTTAATTTATCCCACATAAGTAAGTCTTGGGAAAACTTACTAATGTAAAGGAGAAAGGAAAAAATTATGAAAACATACATGCAAAGAAAAGAAGATGTAGTTAGAGATTGGTATGTTATCGATGCTGAAGGTCAAACTTTAGGTCGTCTAGCTACAAAAATCGCTTCTGTATTAAGAGGCAAACATAAACCTACATATACTCCACATGTAGACGGTGGAGACTATGTAATCGTAATTAACGCTGGTAAAGTTAATTTGACTGGTAATAAGTTAACTGACAAAATCTATTATAATCATAGTAGATATACTGGTGGACTAAGAGAGAGAACCGCTCAAGAAATGAAAGAAAAATATCCAGTAGAAATGATTGAAAGAGCCGTAAAAGGAATGCTTCCAAAAGGAAGATTAGGAAGACAAATGTATAAAAAATTATTTGTATATGAAGAAGGAGAACATCCACATAGTGCCCAAAAACCAAAAGCACTTAAGATGGACTAGGAGGGTTTAAATGGCAGAAAAAAGAGAATTTACCGGAACTGGTAGAAGAAAATCATCTGTTGCTAGAGTTAAATTAATAGCTCCAGGAACAGGTAAAATAACAATCAATGGTAGAGATGTTAGAGACTTCATGCCATATGAAACTAATGTTATGGATTTAATGCAACCCCTAGTTGCTACAAATAATGAAAATACATTTGACATCACTGTTAAAGTTAGTGGTGGAGGATTTACTGGACAAACAGGAGCTATTAGACATGGTATTACTAGAGCTTTATTAAAATATGATGAAGCAAACGAAGGTAACGAAGATAGCTATAGAAAAATCTTAAAAAGAGCTGGATTTATTACAAGAGATTCAAGAGTTAAGGAAAGAAAGAAACCTGGACTTAAAGAAGCTCGTAAAGCACCTCAATTTAGTAAGAGATAATCATTACACACATACAAACGTTGGAATCACTTATATTCTGGCGTTTTTTCATTATAGAATTTGACTAAAATAAAAAATAATATATAATAATTTCTATCAAAAGAGGTGTTTATCATGACAAACCAGTTATCTAAATTATCACTACCATCAAAAAGAGAACTATTTGAAATATTAAAAACTTATAATCCAAAATATCGTGATGTTATCGGTTTAGGAGATAAAACAACATTTGGAATAGAAATAGAATATGTCTCTAAAAATGCTGAATCACTATTTGTAGATGAAGAGAAAAAAATAGAAATTCAAAGAGCCATTCCTAAATCCGAGCAATTATACAATGTATGTTGGCAAAACGTTATAGAAAATAACGTTACTACGATAAACCATGATGAAGCAGAATATGGTATGGAATTAACTTCCCCAATTTTAAAAGACAATAAAAAAAGCTGGCAAGAAATAAAAACCGCATGTGAAATATTAAAAAAGCATAAAATGTATATAAACAATCGTTGTGGAGGCCATATTCATTTTGGAGCTACCCAATATTTTGAAAATGACGAAAAAAAAATAATTCAATTTTTCAAATTATATGCCTTATACGAAGATATATTAACCAGATTTGGATTTAATAATTTAGAGTTTAGACAAACCGTAGAAACCTGTGCCAGACCAATTGCCGATACAATAAGAGAAAAAATAAGTGACCTAGAACCACCATATTGTTTAACATATGTGTTACAAATCTTTTCAATTGAAAACCCCTCAATAAAAATAACAGAATATGCCGATTTTTGCTCCGGAATATATGCCCTAATTCCTAGTGATACTATAGAAATCCGAAGCCCTGACGGCACTTTAGATGAGACTAGGTGGCAAAACAACATCAATACCTATGGCAAATTATTACAATATGCAGTTGGTCAAGACTATGATAGCGAATTTGTAAATTATCAATACAACCAACCACCCACACCATATTCAGATTATAGCTTATTAAATTTTGATAAGGCCTTAGAACTTGCTGATTTAATATTTGAAACAGATACAGATAAATTTAGTTTTTTAGCGCAATACATTCAAAAAGACACCACAACACCCCAAAAACGTAAACAAAAATAAAATTTATAAATTTATTAGTAAGAGGAAAAAGACATTAAGACCAATGAGTTTAATATAAAGTAATGAATTTTACAAATACAGTGAATAAACTTAGAAGAAGATTTATTAAAACGTCATTAAAGACGTTTTTAAGTGTAAAAATTTATGTAAAGTAAAGTATTTCTTAAAAAAACATATTGAACGAAAAAACCAAACTGCATATAATTATTAATATAAAGGAAGAATATCGGAATAAGAATAAAGTTCGGGGCTGAACTGGTTTAGTGTCAATTCATTAATGGTATAATTTCGGTATTTATAGGATGAAGTCCTTCCTTTTTTTTCTTGTCAAAAGTCATATAATAAGCTATAATTATTAACAGGTGATTACAGTGGTAAAAATAAGTAACAAATGGAAAGATTATGAATGTATCGATGCTGGAAATGGTGAAAAATTAGAACGCTGGGGAAATATAATCTTAAGAAGACCCGATCCACAAGCAATGTGGGAAACAAAGCAAGATGAAGCTTGGGAAAAAGCTGACGGTTACTATCATCGTTCAACCAAAGGTGGTGGTTATTGGGATTTTAATACGAAACTTCCAGAATATTGGACAGTTACTTATCAAGACTTAACCTTCAAAGTTAATCCAACCAACTTTAAACATACTGGTCTCTTCCCAGAACAAGCCACCAATTGGGATTTCATGATGAATAAAATAAAAAAGGCAAATAGACCAATAAAAGTATTAAATCTATTCGCCTATACTGGAGGAGCAACCATGGCATGTGCTAAAGCTGGAGCTGAAGTAGTTCAAGTAGACGCCTCAAAAGGAATGACCCAATGGGCTAAAGAAAATATGAAATTATGTAATCTAGAAAATCAAACAATCAGATTTATCGTTGATGATTGCTTAAAATTTGTAAAGCGCGAATACCGCCGAGGACACAAATATGATGCTATAGTTATGGACCCACCAAGTTATGGAAGAGGGCCAAATAAAGAAGTTTGGAAATTCGAAAAAAACATTGCAATTCTTTTAGAAGCATGTTTAAAAATATTAAGTGATAAACCACTTTTTCTATTAATAAATTCATATACAACAGGTGTTTCTAATATCGTGTTAGGTAACATGTTAAAAACCTCAATGCTACCACTATATCCAAACGGAACAATAGAAACCGGCGAAATCGGACTCCAAGTAACCAAAAACAATTTAATATTACCATGCGGAATATATGGAAAATGGGAAAGCAATGATTAATATAATTTATGAAGACAACCATTTATTAGTTGTCGAAAAACCAATCAACATTCCAGTCCAAGCTGATTCCAGTAAAGACAAAGATTTATTAACCATTTTAAAAGAATACATCAAAGATAAATATAACAAACCAGGCAGTGTTTATCTGGGACTAGTCCATAGATTAGATAGGCCAGTAGGCGGACTTATGATTTTTGCTAAAACAAGCAAAGCTGCCACCAGACTAAGTAAACAAATAAAAGAAAAAAAATTTCAAAAAACATACTATGCCGTTGTTGAAGGTCGTCCCAAAAAAGAAGGCACTCTAAAAGACAAATTAGAAAAAAACAGCAAAACCAATATAACCAAAGTCTCAAAAAACGGTAAAGAAGCAATTTTAAACTATAAATTATTACAAACCAAAGATAATCTTTCATTAGTACAAATAAATCTAATCACTGGAAGACCACACCAAATAAGAGTACAATTTTCATCGAGAAACTTTCCACTATATGGCGACCAAAAATATAATAAAAATGCCAAAAAAGACCAAATCGCTTTATTTGCCAAAAAAATAGAATTCATTCATCCAACAACTAAAGAAAAGCTTACCTTTGAACTTCCATTACCGCAAAGATACCCATTTAACATATTCTAACAAGAATATGTTTTTCTAATACCTAAAATTTAAATTTTTTTCGTAAAAAAAAAGGAAATCGGTATAT
>CAZZCM010000031.1:0-6020 GCA_964652445.1 uncultured Muribaculaceae bacterium
TTCAAGGCAATGTTAGTGAAGAAGAATACTCAGAAGCTTTAAACCTCATCCAAGAAAAACGAGATGTCATATTAGAACATTACATTGATATGACCTCAGAACCATTAATTGTATCTTCCAAAGAAGAACTTGTTAGAATACAAAAAAATTACCAAAATATGCCAGGAATTAGTCAAATGGACTTCAGTACTTGGGTTAATACTAAAACATCAGCTGAAATAGCCAAGACAATTAGAACTAAAATAGAATGTGGCGAAGAATATGTTAACGCAAAGGCCGTTGCCGATGCCATATGGCGATATCAAAGAGATAGCCATTTAAGAAGATAAAAGGGGATGATAAAATATGGATTATTTAATACCTGCCAATTCAAAAAGATCATTATTAATATTTGGTTTATTCAAACCATTCGATTTAATATTATTTGGCCTTGGAATTGGGACAACAATATTATTATTAATGATATTGAGTCCGGCTGACTTTATGATTGCAATGCTAGACATTGCTCCAGCGTTAATAACTGGATTTCTAGTCTTGCCAATTCCAAACTACCACAACACATTAAACGTAATAAAAGAAGTATATCATTTTTATACAACTAGACAAAAATATATATGGAAAGGATGGTGCGTTAAAGATGCCTTCAAACAACAAAACAAAAAGTAAATATACAAGTGATTTTATACCAGTAAAATCAATTGCAAATGGAATGATAGTATTAGATTCAGGAGAAAAAGTTACAGGAGTAAAGATTTTTCCTAGAAACATTTTCATTTTAGAAGAAGATGCCGTATATTCAATTATAAACAATTTAAAAAATGTTTATAACATTATTGATTATGAATTTTGGCTTATCGCTGCTGATAGACCAGTAGATATTAACGCCTATCTTTCACAACTTCAACTACTATATAATTCACAAACAAATCCAGTTAAAAGAAAACTAATTATGGATGATATTAACAAAGCTAATATGTTTACCAATAATAACGTTGTTGACACTGAATTTTATCTATTATTTAAAGAAAGAGATATGGAAAAAATACAAAAGAAAATTAGAAATCTTGTCCAATATTTAGCTAATGCAGGCTTACAATCAAAACAAGCCTCAAACGAAGACTTAAGAATAATTTTAGATAACTTCTTAAATGGTGGACAAACAACTAAGTTTGGGACGGTGATGGCATAATGGATATTAAATCACAAATAGCGCCAAAAGGGCTAGAATTTAAACCAAGTGAATTTGTCGTTTCTGATAAATATGCCACAATTTTAACTGTTATTTCATATCCCAAATATGTCCCTGTAGGATTTTTAGCTCATTTGACAAGTATGTCGGGAATAAAAATGGTAGTTAAACATATCCCTATGCAATTTGATATAATCAACAAAATGATTAACAAAGAAATTGCTGATTTAAAAGTAAAATATCAAGAAGAAAACGACGTTACCATTCAAGAAAAAATTAGACAGAACTATGAATCATTAGAACAATTTATTAAACAATTAGCAGCCAGCCAAACAAAAATATACGATTTTCAATTACATGTTATGATTACAGCCGATTCACAAGATGAATTAACCAGTAAAAAGTTACAAATAAAAAGTTATATGGAAGCCATGGATATGCGTGCAATTCCACTTAGATTTGAACAAGAAAAAGTCTTAAAATCAATGCTCCCAATCTTTCCAAAACAAGATATTGAAGAAAGAATTGGTACACCAATACCCGCATCAACCATTGCTGCTATGTATCCATTTATCTTCGACAGCATCAAAGACCCTGGTTTATCCGCCCTATTAGGTGTTGATTTCTCAGGTGGTATAGTATTATTTAACCAATTTTTATATCAACAACCAGGACAAAAAGAACCAGATAGAAACAACGCCAACATGATAATTTTAGGTACATCAGGTTCAGGTAAATCAACAGCTGCTAAACTAATGCTTAGATCACATATCAGAAATGATAATCAAATAGTCGTAATCGACCCAGAAGGCGAACTTGAAGACATGGCTAGATTATATGGTGGTGATTATATCGAGCTTGGTAAAGGTGGACAATTCGGAATGATAAACCCATTAGAGGTTATTGTTGATGCCGATGAAGAAGAAATCAAACAGGGTATGGGTTACGCTGTATTAACAAGAACCCTACAAACAATCAAAGCATTTATGAAATATTACGACCCATCAATCACTGAAGATGTATTAAATATATTCAGTGAAATGGTTCAAGAGACATATAGACGTTTTGGTATAAACTTTGATACCGATTTTACTAAATTCACATCAAAAGACTATCCAACATTTAAAGACGTTTATGCCACTGTTAGAGGAAAGATAACAGCAATGCCAGAACAATCAAGAGAAAAAGAAATACTACAACAACTCGAATTAAAACTAAGACCTTTAACCAAAGAATTAAAATATTACTTTGATGGAACAACAACTATTACACCAAAAAGTAATTTTATCGTATTTAACATAAGAGAATTAATGAATGCCGATCAAAACATCAGAAACGCATTATTCTTTAACACATTAAAATATTCATGGAGTTTAACATTAAATCCAAATGTAAATACCGTATTAATGGTTGATGAAGCCCACGTATTACTTTCAGGTAACAACACCTTAGGTGCCGATTTCCTAGCCCAAGTCCAAAGACGTGCTAGAAAGTATAACACAGGGACAATTATAATTACCCAACAACCAACAGACTTCAGTGATCCATCAGTAATTACCCAAGGAAAAGCTATCTTCGACAACTCTTCATATTATTTAGTAATGGGTCTAAAGAAACAAGCCGTAGAAGACTTATCAAAATTAATAGACTTAAACGATAATGAAAGAAATGCCATTAAAGGTTTCAACCAAGGACAAGCATTATTCATTTGCGGAAGAAAAAGAATGCAAATTGAAGTAGTCGTTACCGAACAAGAATTAGATTCTTTCGGAAGTGGTGGCGGACTATAGTAAGGTGGTGATTAAATGGCTTTGCCAGCAGTATTATTAAAAGCAAAAGGTGCGTTAAAAAAAGGTGCAGCGGCATATAATGCTGGGAAGCAAGCCAAAAGCCTTACGGATGGGGAAGAAGCATCATCTTCCCCATTTAAACTACCATTAATAATTGGTGGTGTTATATTCGCCGTAGCCATTTTTATAATAATAACTATTATAGCTGTTCCTTTCATTTTGGCCAGCGTCATATTTGGAAGTGGTAGTTCCAATCAAGCATATGCTGGTAATTTAAACTATCTACAATGGGCACTTAATATTGCTAACGACGATAGCCATGGCTATAGTCAATGTAATAGAACCGGTCCAGACTACGACTGTGCAAGTTTTGTATGGTATTCTTTAGTGGAAGGAGCAGGTTTCGATTCTAATCAAATGGGAAACTATCCATTTAAAACAGATGGTGAAGCAAGCGTTTTAAAAGCAAACGGTTTTAAAGAATATACATATACCGGACACAGCGACTTACAGCCAGGCGACATTTTGTTAAGAAATGGTCATACAGGAATATATGCTGGAGAGGATAAAGTAGTAGAAGCCTCAATAGCTGAAACAGGAGGAGTATGTGGAGTTAGTGGCGACCAAACTGGTAAAGAAATACATGCAGATATAGATAACGGCAACTGGGATACATATTATAGACTGGAAGGGTGAGAATAATGAAAAAAAGGATATTATTATTAATAGTTCTTTTCATGGTTACTGGCTGTAGTACACAATATAACTTAGAAATAAATGAAGAAAATTTCAACGAAGAAATCATAACCATCTTATCAAAATCAAATACAACAAAAGAGATGGCACAAGCATATACTCAGCAAGCTATTCCAATAACTCAAGAAAGTAATCAAACAGCAGTCTATAACACCAATATCAATGAAGACACCACTAATTATTATTTAAAATATAGTTACCAACATACATTTGAAACATTTCCAAATAGTTATTTCGCCAGCACATGTTATCAAAATATTACGTTAAATGAAAATGATGAACAAATAGAATTGTCCACAAGTGATGAGTTCCTGTGTATTGCTATGGATGACGGTTTATATAATGATTCAGTGCAAGTAAACATTACAACAGATTTAAAAGTTATAGAAAATAATGCTGATCAAATAAATGGTAATACATACACATGGGAAATCAACAAAGAAAATTACACAAACAAACCCATAAATATAACCCTAAAAAAGAATTTTAGTGTAGAACAAGCAGTAGATAATCTAAAACCAAATGAAGCCTCAAAAGATATGTTTATCATCGGTGCCATAGTAAGTATATTAATAATACTTGTCATAATAATTATTAAATTAAAACTAAAAAACAACAATAAAATTTAAGCATTAAGGTGGTGGTAATATGCAAAATAAAATCAAAAAAAGAATAAAAGTCCTTTTCTTTACTTTTATTGTTTTTATGATACCAATTATTAATTGTATACCAGCATCTGCTTATATGGATAACGAAAATAGTTACAAAAGAGAACAACAATTATTAACTAAAATTAAACTTATTCACACAGTTTTCGGAAGCCAAGTTGATGAAGCAGCCTTATTAGCTACCCTTGCCCATAGGGGATCATTAACATCATATATCAACGAATCATATGATTCTAATTTTGACGAAGAAACATATACAGACAATATCAATGCCTTAAAAACAAAATTAGCAAGTCCAAATTTTAATACTCACGCCGAAGCAGCCGAGGCCGACATATTACTAGCCGCTACCATCGTAATGATAGATTCAAGTGGCTGGGTTGGAAGTTATAGTGATGAAAATTACAAAAAAGCCTTAGCCGGAACCCGATTAGTCGGGAATATGACCGGAGATGGTATTATAGACAATGCCCTTGGAGACGGTTTTAACATCCTATTTTGTCTTACTGGTGCAGCCACTGATATTATTTTTACCCCAGTACAGTACGGCTTTGATTTTGCTCAAGGAAAGGCCGATACATATATTCAAAGAAAAACCTCAAGGTTTGTTACCATGTCCAATGTATGTGAACACGGTTTCCTAGGCGGGACATATCAAGATATTAAAAATATGTCCGATGATAACGAAAGAAAACAAGCCATAAAAGAAAGATATGCCGAAGAAATAATAGGACTAGCTCAAGAATTTAGAGGAGATGCAGGAGAATCCTCTTGCATCGCCACGACAACCTCTGGAGATTTCAGTACATGGAAACAATATGATGAACAGTGGGCAGACACCCTAATTGGTAGTAAAACCATAAAACAAGTAGGCTGTCTAGCCACCTCAATCGCCATCCAAATGGCTCGTTCAGGAACCCAGATAACAAACTTACCTAGCGGGTACACATCATTTAATCCTGGGGCGTTCGTTACCTCATCAAAAGAAAATGGAGGCTTTTCAGGAAACTTATACACATGGACAGGATACCGCGAAATAGCAGATAATTGGCGAATGGGTAACAGTGTAAGTGTCAACATAACCGACACCAAAACCTTAGCCAGCACTTTATCGAAAGAATTATCCACTGCAGCAGAAGGAAAATACCAAAAATTCATAGTTATCCAAATTACTGCAACAGGCCACAGTGAACACTGGATTGCAATAGATTCAGTAAATGGCGATACCGTTACCTTATTTGATCCAGGTTCCGAAGGAAACACCTTAGATAATAATTATCAAAATTGGCAAGTAAAAAGCTATAGAGTAATGTATGCCACCGACGTCGAATTTGGAAAAACAGGAAGCTCAACAGCCTCATTTAGTGGAAATTCATGTGCCGGTACCGGCGATTTATCAGATCTAATGAGCTTTATAGCATATGTCGAAGGAACAGGAACATGTAACTATAATGGAAAAGGAGCAGGCACAGGATACACAGGCACAGACGAAAAGGATGGAGCTGGCGTAACCACCGCCTTTGGTATAACCGAAAGATATAGTAAAACAGTAGCCGATCAAGTAGGATACACCAACTTTGTTTCAGATCTCCACAGTGGTTGTACCGACAAAACATA
>CAZZCM010000031.1:6120-10260 GCA_964652445.1 uncultured Muribaculaceae bacterium
AAAACAGGAAACTTCAATGCTGCAAAACCAACAGAAACATATAGCTACTTTGCTAGAATAACCAACGAAAGCAAACTACAAGAATATATTAATTCACACTGGCCATCAAGTAGATAAAAGTCCAAAATAAAAATCAAGGGTGCACCCTCGATTTTTTAATCTTTATTTTTAATCAAAAAACTTTTATTAACCTTTGCATTATCTAAAATAGTTTTCAATTCATTACTAAAGTTCTTGGCTTCCTGTTTAATAACATTACAACGCAAAGGACAATTATTATAATTATCCGTTGTCTCACATGAAAAATCATTATTTACATAATCATAACTAGCATCATGAGTAACTGTACAATTCTTAGAGACATCATTATAAGAATAACCAATGGAAATATCATCAGTACCATTATACTTAAAACTTATGAACTCCTGATAATCACTCATATTATTCTTAATTTCCTTAACATAATTATTTATATCAGGCCTATAAGTATAAGTAATATTATAAATACCATCCTCAACTTCCTCTTTATCTTCCTTGACCCAAACACCTTCATTTAACGAAAATCCAGCACCTTTAAAATAATCATCAAATCTCTCTTTATTATAATTATCAATAACCTTCCAAACAACAAACCCCAATATTAACAAAATAAATACAACAATAATAACCCATTTAATCACCTTAATAAAAGTCAAAACATTATTTTTATCCTCCATGTAATCACCTTCTTACTATTAAAATTATATCAATAAGATAAAAATTATTCAACCTTAAAAAATTATAAGTAAAATAATTGACTAACAAAATAATAAAATATATAATAAAACCATAGGAGATAAAATATGAATAAATTAACACAAGAACAAATAAAAATGTTAAAAAAAATAGGCCTTTTCTTTATAATAATAATACTAATCGCCCTAATTTATGCCTTTTTTATCAAAGATTATCAAAAAAAAGGACATAACCAATATTTAATTATCGGTAATTATTTAATATTACAAAAAACAAATTCAGGTTGGGAACAAATAACAGAATTTAATGAAGAATTAGAAAAAAATTTATACACCATAACCGATGGCACAAACACCTATAAAGATGTCACACTACAATATTATCAAAATCATAATTGGTATTTCTTCGATAAAGAATATAATCAAATAAACATGCCAAACTTTAAAATAGCCACACTAAACCTAGATATAAAACTTGCAAACTATCAAATTCAAAATATAAACATAGAACAAGATAAATACGCCACAGAAGTATTAAATGACAACAACGCATTTAATAAAAACAGTTATGTAGCCTATAAAGTCGATTATGACTTTGATAACGATGGCAATATAGAAACAATTTATACCCTTAACAATTCCTCACTAGAAGTAACAAGTGGCACCCAAAAAGGATTTATGTTTGCCGTTAAAAATAACAAAATAACCATGTTAAAAAATCAAGAAGATACCCCATATAATATAATGGAAATCCTAGACATCGATAACGATGGAAACTACGAATTTATAGCTACCGAAAACGTAATTGATTTACCAACACTAAATAGTTGTTACTTAATATATGATTTAGAAGATAACAAATGGAACCTAAAACATGATTGTATCAATCAATAAATATAGTTTTATCAAAAAATCACAAGAAAGTTAATCTTTCTTTTTTCTATATAAAATATTTACTTCATTAATTTACATTTTAAAGTATACATGGTACAATAAAAGTGAAACCAACAACTATGAATAGATTTAGGAGGACCACGTATGAAACTAAAATTAAGAGCCGAAAAAAAAGATTGGATAATGTTTGGAATATACGCCGTAATATTACTATATTTTGTGGCGATAGCCGTCCTTAATTTAGCCCAATTTGCATCTGGTGATGTCGATCATCCATTCCATGGATTTAATCCCTTTCCCGCATTTAGACCAAGCTTTTTATGGATAACAATAGTTCTTTATATTGTTGCTTTAGTAGCAAGCGTCCTAAGTGTATCAGATAGATTTTTCGATATGGAAAAAGGTATCGGTTTTTCAACCGAATCCAAAAAAGAAAAAGGTTACTCTCGATGGCTAGACGAAAAAGAACTAAAAAGACAAGATGACATCGAAGAAGTAAACGTTAAAGCCGAAAATGCCGATGCTGGCGGAATTGCCTTAATCAATGATGGAAAAAGAATGTGGGTCGACAATAGTGAAGGCCATAATATCATCATCGGTTCAACCGGTGCGGGAAAATCACAAATTACCATGTTCCCACTGATAAAATCACTTGCCAAACACGATGAATCAATGATAATAACCGACCCCAAAGGAGAACTTTTTGAAGGTACATCCGAAATGCTAAAAAAAAGAGGTTATAATGTCGTTGTTTTAAACTTCCGTGATCCACAAAATGGTAGTGCATGGAATCCCCTACATTTACCATACCAATACTATAAAAAAGGTAACAAAGATAAAGCTAACGAATTAGTAGATGATTTAGCCATAAACATTCTATATGATCAAAATGCCCAAAATCAAGACCCATTCTGGGAAAAAACATCAGCCGACTACTTTTCAGGAATATGCTTAGGATTATTTGAAGACGCCAAAGAAGAAGAAATAAACTTAAATAGCGTTAACGCTTTTACCACCGTTGGTGAAGAAAAAAGTGGACCAAACACAACTTACGTTAATGAATATTTTAAAACCAAAGACCCAACCTCACCAGCCTATGTCAGTGCTTCCTCAACCATCATCGCCCCAAACGAAACCAAAGGAAGTATCTTATCAGTATTCAAACAAAAATTAAGATTATTTGCTGCAAGAGAAAACATTTCCGAAATGCTTTCACATAGCGATTTTGAAATGGAAGACATCGGTCAAAAGAAAACAGCTGTATTTATTGTCATTCAAGATGAAAAAACAACATATCACCCATTAGTTACAATTTTCATTAAACAATGTTATGAGGCTTTAGTAGACTATGCCCAAAGCTGTGGTGGAAAACTTCCATATAGAACCAACTTCTTACTAGATGAATTCGCCAACATGCCCAAATTAAATGATATAGTCACAATGGTCTCAGCTGCTCGTAGTAGAAAAATGAGATTCTATTTCGTCATCCAAAACTTTGCCCAATTAAGTGAAAAATATGGCAAAAACGTAGCTGACACCATCCGAGGTAACTGTATGAATATCATTTACTTAATCAGTACTGAACTGGCAGCCTTAGAAGAAATAAGTAAAATGTGTGGCGAGATAAAAGTAAAAAGTGGGAAAGGCGATAAAGAAAAAGAAGAAACAAGACCACTTATTACCGTCAGTGATTTACAAAAATTAAAACAAGGCGAAATAATCCTTCTTAGAAGTAGAATGGACCCATTCAGAACAAAATTAAAAATGGATTTGCAAATGGATTGGGGCGAACTGTACAAAACCGAACCAAGAGGCAACTTCGATTTATATCCATCAAGGAAAAAAGAAGAAGTTCACGTTTTTGACCTCAAAGGATACGTTAACAAAAAGAAAGAAGAAAGAATCAACAAAATAATTGGCGATAACATGAATAAAAAAAGTGGGCAGAAAATATCAGAAATGCCTAACATTCCAGTAATGCCTTCTGTCATGCCAAAGCCCAAATCAACAGGCAATATCAATTATAATGAAATGATCAAAAGAATTGATGCCAGAATAGCAGAATTAGAAGCCATGGAAAAAGAAGAACAAGAAAAAATTTCAAAAACTAGAGGAAAAAATACCCCAAAAACCACCTTTTCAAATATAGAAATTGCCAAACCAACCCCAGCCACCAAAGAAACCGAAGAAAAATTTAAAAAACTTTTAAATGACAACAAAGAAAAAAATGCCAAAAAAGAAACAATTACACCAGAAGTAGAAAAGAAATTGAAACAAGAGACAATTAAAGAATCCCCAGAAAAAAAAGAAACATCAAAATCTAGAGAAATAGAAGAAAACACAAAACCAAAAAACATACATGAAATAGCTAGTAAAAAAGAATTAGCTGACAAAATCGCTAACAACATAAATAAAAATAATGAAAAAGAAACAACCATTAATCATACCTATGTTACAGACGATCAATTCTTTGATGATTTCTTTACAGACGACGATAATTAAAAAATTAACC
>CAZZCM010000032.1:0-10245 GCA_964652445.1 uncultured Muribaculaceae bacterium
ATGGTGGAGAATAAGGGACTCGAACCCTTGACCCCTTGCGTGCAAAGCAAGTGCTCTAGCCAACTGAGCTAATTCCCCATATTACATTGCAAATGATTTGGTTTTCAAATTTCATATTGCTAATAAATTGTAACATATAATTGTGTAAAAATCAACAATTTTTCATCTAATTATGTTTTTTTTTTTGAAATTGTTAATATTACGGAATATTTATAAAAAATGAGACTTTAAATAAATATTGTGATATAATATTACTTATAGATTTTATTGTTTTAATTTATTTGGTTAAAGATGATTATAAAAATTTTATCGGAGGTTAACATGGCAACACCTAAGGAAAATATTTTGGAATTTATGGAAAATAGACCTGAGACAGTGGCTGTAATTGGTTATGGTTCAGGTGTTAATCCACAACGTGGTCAAGAAAATCGTAAACCACAAATTGATTTAATTGTGGTTGTCGATGATTTAAAAAAGTGGCATTCTTTAAATATTAAGAAGAATCCAAATGATTATTCTTTTTCTGGGAAATTGTTTTTTAAATTTGCGCCTCGAAAATGGCTTCGTGCTGGCGGGAAGATTGCTTATATGACTTATATTTCTTTTAAGGATAGTAAATATAAAATTGGAACTATTGAGAAAGAAGATTTTTTAAATGATTTAAATAATTGGAACACTTTTTATGTTGCAGGGAGAATGCAAAAACCTATTTTGGTTGTACAAGCACCTAAGGAAATAGAAAATGCGATTGAATATAATCGTCATGCGGGTTTATTAAGTACTAAATTATTATTAGGTGAGGGAAGTTTTGATGAGGAGTATTTTTATACTATTTTAGCGGGGCTTTCTTATGTTGGTGATACTCGTATGGGAATTGCCGAAAATCCGGATAAGGTTTTAAATATTGTTAAAGGTAGATTTGATTTTTATCACGGTGTATATGGAAGTAATCTTAAATTTAAGGATGGTAAGGTAGTGGTTACTAGTGAAAGTATTGATACTTTACCTAGAGATTTAAAAGTTTATTTAGATGGTTATAGTAATAAGGGTGATAGAATTAGAGAATTTTTAACTAATAAAAATAGAAGTCACAGTATGGCTCAAACTTTAAAAGGATTATTTACGACTGGTCCGATTAAGTCGATTAAATATGTGGCTGATAAGCTTAAACGTAAAAGGGGTAAATAGCTTATTGTTAGGGGGAATTGGTATGAAATATAATATGGAAGATTATACAAATGTTTTAACTGAAAAAGAGCTTGTAGATTTTTTTGAGAATGAAATGCCAGCGGTTGATGCGGTGGTTAATTATGGTTCGGCGTGGTATCAACAAGGTGGGGTTAATCAGCAGATTGAAAAGGGCTTTGGTAAAAAAATGAAAAAAAGAACTCATGATTCGATTGTTTTGACACGTACACCTTTAAAACAATGGCATGCGGAAAGTTATACGATGAATCCTATTCGTTTTGGTAAGAAACATCGTTATACGGTTATTGGGAAGTTAGCTTTAGTTGATGATGTTTTGCCACCTAAAATTATGAAGGCTGAACGCAGTGAATTTAAACGTAATTTTGGTTGTATGTATTTTAAACTTGGCAAGAAACGTGAGATTAAGTTGCTGGTTGTTAATACTGATTATGCAATAAAGTCTATGACTACTTGGGAACATATTTCTATAGCAGCGAGGTTTCAAAAAGAAGTTGGGGTTGAGATAAATAATATTCCTGATGAACTAGCAGAGGCTATGTATAAAAATAATGTTGCAGCTACTGTAGCGGCCTTGTTTCTTCATGAAGAGGATTTTATTCCATTAAATGTTTTTAATGAAACTAGATGTAATTTAAGTTATATTGGTGATGTTAGAATGAAAACAGGAGCGGAAGATCCTGATAAGGCTAAAAATATTAGTGAGGGTTCGGCTAAGTTTTTTAATAGATTGTATGAACAAATGCCTTTTATGGAAATTACTGATGGTTATGTAAAGAATCCCCATGACTTTGCTTTAATCCATTATTTACCACAGGAACTTCAGCAATTAATTTATGAAAATTGCGTAAATAATGAAGATTTTGGTATTGTTAAGGAAACTATTTATAATTATTTTACTTTGAAAAATAAGAAAAATAGTAAGGAATTAACGGGTAGATGTTTTTGGACTATTGGTTTTAAGAAAAGTATAACTGTATTTTTAGAAAAGATAAAAAAGGGGGCAAAGACTAAGGTTTGCCGAGCTAAGCAACATGTGGTTATGTTGGTTGAAAAGGAATCAGAAAAGGTTGGCTGTGCTAGCAAGGTGTATGTTAAGAAATAGGCTTATGTTTTTGACATAGATATTTATATTTGTTATAATTTTATTTGAAATTGGGTGATGAAAAATGAAAATACAATCAGTAGATTTAACTATTTCTGCAGTGCGTAGAAGCCAGTATCCAACTGATGAAAAACCCGAATATTTACTTATTGGTAGATCTAATGTTGGAAAGAGTAGTTTTATTAATACATTAGTTAATCGTAAAAATTATGCTAGAACATCTGGGAGACCTGGGAAAACGCAAACTATTAATTTTTATAATATTAATGATGCTTTTTATTTAGTTGATGCTCCTGGTTATGGTTATGCGGGTGTTAGTAAAGCTAAGAGGAAAAAATTTGGATTGATGATTGAGGATTATATTGTTAATCGTGATAATCTTAAACAAGTATTTTTGCTTATTGATTTTAGACATCGTCCAACTAATGATGATATTTTGATGTATAATTATTTAAAACATTATAAAATACCTGTAACGATTGTGGCAACGAAAACTGATAAGGTTGGTATTACTTTGCAACAAAAACAAAGGAATACTATTTTGAATGATTTAGATTTAGTTGTTGGTGATGATTTTATTATGTTTTCTAATATAACGAAATCGGGAAAGGAAGAGGTTCTTAAAAAAATAGAAATTACTTCTTAATTTGTTGCATTTAAATCATATTTTCATACACTATTTTAGGTGATAGAATGAGGTTAATTACTGATGGTGATATGATTATTTTGTATTTAAATAGGATGTATATTAGAAGTCTTGATTTTACTGATAAAGAAGCAACTGAAAGATATATGAAACGTTTGCTTATGAAAATTTCTAATAAATATAATATTAATTTTGATGGCTATTATGTAGTTAATTTATATGTCGATATGAACTATGGGGTTGTTATTGAGATAATAAAAGAGAAGTTGGAATACCTTGATTATTTTGGCAATCAAATTGAAATTAATACTAAAGTGACCGAGGGCTCTTTTTTATATGAAGTTAGTAATTTTGATGTTAAGTTGTTGAAAAAATTTGTAATATATAAATTAAGGGATAAATTGTATTTGAGAATTAAGAAAGATATTTCTGATTTAGAAATGGGAAAAATGCTTGAATGCGCTAAAATTGTGTATGGTACTAAGGCAAATGAAATTATAAAGAAAGCTAAGATTGTGGGGTGATATTATGCAAAAACCAGTAGTGGCTTTAGTTGGAAGACCGAATGTTGGAAAGAGTACGATTTTTAATCGCATGGTTGGTTCTAGGATGTCAATTATAGAGGATACTCCAGGGGTAACTCGTGATAGGATTTATGGAACAGTTAATTATAAGAATTATTGTTTTCATTTAATTGATACTGGTGGTATTGACATTGTTGAGAAGAAGTTTAATGATGAGATTAAGGGACAAGCTGAGCTGGCTATCGATGAGGCTGATGTTGTCATTTTTGTCGTTGATGGTAAGGAAGGTTTGACGGCTAATGATTATATTGTTAAGGATATTTTAATGCATAGTGGTAAGGATGTTATTATTGCGATTAATAAGGCTGATACTAAGGAGTTTAAGGAACATCAGTATGATTTTTATGAACTTGGTTTTAAACAGTATGTTCCTTTAAGTGGTGAGCAAAACTTTGGTGTTTATGATTTACTTGATGAAATTACGAAAGATTTTAAGGAAATTCCTGAGGAAGATGATTTGAATGTTGTTAAGTTTTCAATTATTGGAAGGCCTAATGTTGGGAAGAGTAGTTTAGTTAATGCTTTATTGAATGAGGAACGTGTTATTGTTAGTGATGTGGCTGGGACTACTCGTGATGCAGTGGATACTCCTTTTACTTATCATGGTGAGGAATTTGTGGTTATTGATACGGCTGGTATGCGTAAGCGTGGCAAAGTTTATGAAAATGTTGAGAAATATAGTTTATTGCGTTCTTTGAAAGCGATTGATCGCAGTGATGTATGTGTTATTGTGTTGAATGCTGAGGAAGGTATTGTTGAACATGATAAACATATTGCAGGGTATGCTTTGGAAGCTGGTAAAGCTGTGGTTATTGCGGTTAATAAATGGGATGTTATTGAGGATAAGGATAGGATGATGAAAGAATTTACTAAGGATATTCGTAATAATTTTCAATTTATGCCTTATGCACCGATTGTTTATTTATCGGCTTTGACTAAGAAACGTATTCATACTTTGATGCCTATGATTGTTAAGGCTTATGAAAATGCTTGTAGGGAGGTTAAGACAAGTCTTCTTAATGAGGTGATTATGGATGCTTACTCGCTTAATTTACCACCAACTTATAAAAATAGGCGGATGAAAATTTATTTTTCTAATCAAGTGGGAATTAAACCACCAACTTTTAATATTCAGGTTAATAGTAAGGGGTTATTGCATTTTTCTTATGAAAGATATTTGGAAAATAAAATTAGGGAGAATTTTGATTTTGAAGGAACTCCGATTGTTCTTCATTTTAAAAATAAGGGTGAACAATAAGACATTAACTTTGGTTAGTGTTTTTTTTAACTGATTTTAATTTCGTTCATATACTAATGTAGGAGGAGATAAATTTGCGATTTTCAGATAACTTTTTTAAAAGAGTGGAAAATAAGACTAATGTTGGGAAGCAAACTATTCTAGATTTGGCGGCTAAATTACAAAAAAGTGACCTTAAAAATGAACAAACTTTGAGGGAGGTTATTCAGGAATTGGGTCAAATGACAGGTAAGGAAGTTTCTAAAGATAAAGAGAATAAAATTATTGAAGCAGTGGTTAATGATAAGGTTCCTAAGGATATTGATAAAATGATTTAAAGCTATCGGATGATAGTTTTTGTTTGTGGATAATTTTTTATTTTGCTTGATTTTTTTCATATAATAATTTTTTTTAACATATATTTAAGTAAATTATGGAAAGTAGGGATTATATGGAAAAAATTGATATTATAAAAAGTATTACTGAGAGAACAGGTGGGGACATATATTTAGGTGTAGTAGGAGCGGTTAGAACTGGGAAATCAACATTTATAAAAAGATTTATTGAAAACCTTGTTGTTCCTAATATTGAAGATGAATATGAGCGTAAAAGAACTCTTGATGAAATTCCACAATCAGCTCAAGGTAAAACTATTATGACGACTGAACCTAAATTTGTACCTAGTAATGCGGCTAAAATTAAAATTGATGATTTTAGTGCGGATGTTAGGTTAGTTGATTGTGTTGGATATATTATTAATGGGGCGAAAGGCTATGAAGATGATAATGGACCTAGAATGGTAAGGACTCCTTGGTATGAAGAGGAAATACCTTTTGTTGAAGCGGCGGAAATTGGCACTGAAAAGGTTATAAAAGATCATTCTAGTATTGGTGTGTTAGTTACTTCTGATGGCTCGATTGGTGAATTTTCTCGTAATGATTATGTGGATGCTGAAGAACGTATTGTGGGGGAACTTACAGAAATTGGTAAACCGTTTATTGTGGTTTTAAATTCGACTCATCCTATGCTTCCAGAAACTGAAGCATTAGCTGAAGATTTAAGGGATAATTATGGGGTTCCAGTTATTCCGATGAATATTGAAAATATGAGTGAAAGAGATGCTTATAGTATTTTAAGAGAAGCTTTATATGAATTTCCTGTGGTTAGAATTAATGTGGAAATGCCTGATTGGATTGCTTGTTTAGCGCCTTCTAATTGGCTAAAAAAAGCTTATATGGAGACTATTAGGGAAAGTATTTATGAGATTGATAAATTAAGGGATATTGATGATATTACTAATAAATTAGAAATTTGTGAATATATTAGTAAGGCCTATTTATCTGATGTTAATACTTCAACTGGTGAGGTTAATGTTACATTGAAAGCTCCTAATGAGTTATATAATGAAGTTTTGAAGGAAATTATTGGGGTTGATATAACTAATCGTAGTCAATTACTTACTTTATTTCAAGATTATAATGAGGCTAAACAGGAGTATGATCAAATTAAGGATGCGCTTAAAATGGTTAAGACTACTGGCTATGGAGTAGCAAGCCCAACTTTATCTGATATGACTTTAGATACACCGGAGATTATTAAACAAGGTAGTAGATATGGTATTAAGCTTAAAGCGGTGGCTCCTTCTATACATATGATTAGGGTAGATGTGGAGAGTACGTTTGAACCGATTATTGGCTCTGAACTTCAAAGCAAAGAACTTATTAATTATTTAATGAAGGACAGGGAAAATGAAACAGATAATATTTGGAAGAGTGAAATTTTTGGGCGTAGTTTAGATGTAATTGTTCAAGAGGGTATTCAAGCGAAGTTATCACTTATGCCAGAAACGGTTAGATTTAAATTACAACAAACTTTATCTAAACTGGTTAATAAGGGTTCTAGTAATTTATTTGCAATTGTATTATAAGGATGGTGAAAACTGTTCTTTTTTTGGGTTTTATATGGTAAAAGGTAAGGTTATGGCTTAAAAGTGATCAAAATATGTAAAAAAACTTCAAAATATATTGATTTTTCAAACTAAACATGGTATCCTTTAAATGTAAGCAAGGTAGCTTAACAAAATAAGGGAGGTATTATATACATGACAAAAACAGATTTAGTTAATTACATTGCAGAAGAAACAGGATTAACAAAAGCAGACGCTACTAGAGCACTTGATGCTACTATGAGTGGTGTTGTTAAAGGATTAAAATCAGAAGGAAAAGTTGCTTTGACAGGTTTCTGTACATTTGCAACTCAACACAAAGATGCTAGACAAGGGCGTAATCCTAGAACTGGTGAAGCTGTAACTATTCCTGCAAGAACTGCGGTTACTATTAAAGCTGGTTCTAAATTAAAAGACGCTGTTAATTAAGGCTTTTTGTAGCCTTTTTTTCTTGCATAGATGGAGATGATATTTTGTATAATTCAGCGATTAAGGTTTTGAAAAAGCTGACAAATTTTGGTTATAAAGCTTATATTATTGGTGGTTATCCACGTGATTTATATTTAAAAAGAAGTTCAATAGATATTGATATTTGTACGGATGCTACACCGATGGAAATTGTTAATATTTTTAGTGAGGTTGTAACGACTAATTCAGAATATGGTTCGGTTATAGTTATTGTTGATAAGATTAGATTTGAAATTACGACTTTTAGAAGTGAGGGTAAGTATACTTTATATAGAAAACCTTCTTCTGTTCAATATATTGATAGTTTAGAGGAAGATTTGAAAAGACGTGATTTTACGATAAATACTTTGTGTATCGATAAGGATGGAAAGGTAATTGATTTATTAAATGCCCAAAGTGATTTAGATAATCATATTATTAGAATGGTTGGAAATCCTAAAGTAAGATTAAAAGAAGATGTTCTACGTATTCTTAGGGCTGTTAGGTTTGCGACGGTTTTAGATTTTGAATTGGAACCAGTTTTAAAGGTTTATATTAAGAAGTATGCGAGTTTGGTTAGAAAATTATCTAAAGAGCGTATACGTGAGGAATTAGATATAATTTTTGCTAGTTCGAATAAGGAATATGGGATTAAGTTATTATGCGAACTTAGATTGGCGGATGCACTAGGGTTAGCTGAACTTAAAAAGGTTAAGATTACGCCTTCGATGATTGTTACGTGGGCGCAGCTTAAGGCAACTGATAAATATAATTTTAGTACTAGTGAAAAGGAAACTATGACGATGATTTTGGAGCTTATGGATAAGAATCTTTTGGATAAGAAGATTTTATATAAGTATGGTTTATATGTTTGTACTTTGGCTAGTGAGCTTAATGATGTAAGTAAAAAGGATTTAAATGAGATTAATTTTAGTTTACAAATTCATAGTAAGCTTGATATTGCTTTATCACCGATGGAGATTTGCGAGATTTTGGATAAAAAGCCGGGTGCTTTTCTTAAAGATTTAATTAATGATTTAGAGGATAAGTTGGTAGGTGATGAAATTAAGAATAATAAGGAATCTTTGACGGAATATATTACTAATAAATATATGTAAAACATACCTTTTAATAGGGTGTTTTTTTATGAAAAAGGGGATAGTTTTATTTATAATTTTGTTTTTGATTTTTCTGCATGTTGATATTAGGGCTTTTGTGGCTAAAAATATTGATTTAAAACTTAGAGATAATGAAACTGGTATTGTTTTTTTGCGTCTTAATAATAGTAAGTCATTACTTATTAACGATGTGGAAACGAGTAATTTATTTATTTTGGATTATAAAAATGATGAGGGGATTGAAAATGCGGTTAAAATTTTTGACAGTAATCCTGATATCTTTTATTTGAAAAGATCGGTGGACAAAAAGGTTGATAATATTTATATTACTAAAGTTGATGGTATGTATAGGTTTAGAATTAATAATTATACTTTGTGTATTTACGATGATAATGAGTGCGAACTTAAAAACTGTGATTTTGTTTATTTGATGAATTTGAGTAAGTCGTTTGTTCCTTCGGAAAATATAAGTACAATTTTTTATGATGATGATATTAGTAAAAAATGGCTTTTGGAAGTTCAAGAGTCTTGGGTTGATAGTCATATTGTTGGTACTGATAGTTTTACGATTCTTAAATTAAGTGAAGAATCTTATAATGTGGTGATTGTTCCATCGACAAAAAGCTAAATTTAAGCTATAATAATTTTTAGGTGATAAAAATGACGGAAAACATTGTGGACATTCTCAAGGATGGAAGTTTGGTTGTTCCTAAACTATTACTTAGGAATTATAAGAAACTTAAAATGACGGAAAAGGAATTTATTGTTTTGATGTGTTTGATGGATAATAATGAATTTGATCCTGAGCGTATTGGCAAAATTATTAATGTTAAGCCTATGGATGTGATTACACTTATTAATAGTTTGGTTAAAAAGGATTTGGTTTCTTTGAATAGTGTGACGAATAATAATGTTTGTGAGGAATATGTTTGTTTAGATAATTTATATAATAAATTGGCTTTGGTTTTGATGGCTGATAAGGAGGATAAGGTTAATAGTAATATTTTTGATAAGTTTGAAAAGGAATTTGCTCGTACTTTAAGTCCGATGGAATATGAAATTATTGGAGCTTGGCTTGAAAATGATTTTTCTGAGGAATTGATTGATTTGGCTTTGAAAGAAGCGGTTTATAATGGGGTGACTAATTTAAGGTATATTGATAAGATTTTATTTGAGTGGAATAAGAAGGGGATAAAGTCTAAAGCGGATATTGAAAAGGAAAGAGCTAATTTTAAAGCAAAAAGTCCTAAAGAGGAAGTGTTTGATTATGACTGGCTCAATGAGTAGAATAGAGAATTATTTGGATGAATTATTTCCTAATCCCAGATGTGAACTTAATTATACTAAGGATTATGAGCTTGTTTTAGCGGTTATGTTAAGTGCACAGACAACAGATAAAAGGGTTAATATGGTTACGTCTGTTTTGTTTTCTAAATATCCTAGTTTGGAAGATTTAAGTAGGGCGAATATTGATGATGTTATTTCGATTATTAGACCGATTGGGACTTTTAATAAGAAAGCTAGTAATGTTATTGTGATTGCGAAAAGATTGTTAGAGGATTATGATGGGGTTGTTCCTAATAATCGTGATTATTTGGAAAGTCTTCCAGGAGTAGGCAGAAAAACAACTAATGTGGTTTTGAGTAATTTATTTGATGAGCCTTGTATTGCGGTGGATACACATGTTTCGAGGGTTAGTATACGATTAGGTTTGGCTAAAGAGGGTGATGACCCTTATACTATTGAAAAGAAAATTACTAGAAAGTTTAAGAAAGATGAATTGTGTCGAAGACATCATCAATTGGTTTTATTTGGTAGATATCATTGTATGGCAAGAAATCCTAGGTGTGAAGCTTGCAAGTTGAAGGATATTTGTAAATATAAAAAGAAGCAGTAATTGCTTCTTTTTAGCATTCTCCCGTTGTTACTTCTTTATGAGATAGTTGTTATTATTTGG
>CAZZCM010000033.1:0-10230 GCA_964652445.1 uncultured Muribaculaceae bacterium
TTTTAATTTACTTTCTCCAGTTTTATAATCTATTTCGATACCATCTTGAATGTTATATACATAAACGTTAAATGATATGTCTTTTCCTTTGTCTTCAACAGAACTGGCTTCTATTTGAACGCCGCTTGCGAGAAGGTTATTTTCTTCAAAGATAGGGGTTACACGATATAGGACATGATTACCAGTTTCTTTTACATAGTTGGCTACTTGGTTTTCAAAATCCAGCATTCCTTCGGTATTCATTTGTCTAGTACAGGTTATAAGATTTTTTTCATTGGCATTTTCACCGGTTAATTGATAGCCGATTAAATGGCATCTATTATATAAATATTTCCCATCGACATTATCATATTTTATTGTGTGCCAACCTGATGGTTTGATCATTCCGATTGAACCTCTTTTTTCGGTTGGCATGGTTTCTTTGCTGACATTAGCATAAGCTACCCCACATCTACCTAATGTATCTAAATCACTATATTTTTCGAATGATTGTGTATTGTATTCTTCTTCAGTGAAATTTGGTTTGTTGTTGTTTATGGTTACATAGTTGTTTCCTTCATATGCTGGAATTTCATCGATGTTATATGATTGTGTCTCTTCTTTGGCATAAATTAGTGTATTGATGTCATCTTTAAAGTAAGTTACAATGGCGATTAAAAGGATAATTAATACGCTATAGATTAATTTGGTTTGTTGTCTTTTACTCATATACTTCACCTTAATTCAATTATAACATTTTTTGATATTGTTAAAAATAAATTTTTTTGAAAAATTTTTCTAGAAAAAAAAGGAAATTGGGGTATAAAAGCCGTAGGATATATATGAGGGAATAAAAAGGTTTTGCGAAAGGATGGTGATAAAGTATTATTGATAAAAGAATATTTGGGGATAGAAAGGAAAGGTATGGAGTTTTTTATTAAAATATTTTTAGCGGCTGTTGGATTTATAAATGGTGGGAATAATTTGATGAATGTTAGTGGAGTAGATATTCCTATGGTTACTAGTGGTGATGGTCTTTATGAAAGGGCTTCTAATAGTTATGTGTATAAAGGTAAGAATCCTAATAATTATATTGTATTTAACAATGAATTGTGGAGAATTTTGTCTATTGAAAATGGTTCTATAAAAATAATGCGTAATAAGAGTATTTGCAATATGGCTTTTGGGGATTCAAATGATTGGAATTTTTCTTCTTTGAATGAATATTTGAATAGTGAATATTATGATAGCTTAGATAAAAAATATAAAGACATGGTTTCTGATGGTGTTTTTGAAATTGATGAGAATGGAACTGTTTGGAATGGGAGGATTGGACTTATGAGTATTGATGAGTATTTGAATTCTAATTCTAATAAAACTTTGTGTGGGAATATCAATTTATATTTTAAGAATGAGGTTAAGTGTTACCAAAGTAATTATATAAATTATATGGAGATGGGAAATAATAATCATGTGGTTTGGACTATGACTAAAGATGTTGGTGATGATGTTGTTTATTATGCGGGTAATACTTATTTTGGGGATAGTAATGTTTATTCTGATTATGGTGTTTTACCAGTTTTATATTTGGATAAAAATATAAAGCTATTAGGGGAAGGGACTTTACATAACCCGTTTCAAATAGAAGTTTAATATTGTTTATGAAAAAACTTACCTTTTGGGGTAAGTTTTATTATCTTATTATTCCAGCTAGAACTAAAACTATAAATAGGAAATAGAATAATCCACATAGTAGTAACATCTTTACAGTCATATGTTTTTTTATGTTTAGTTCGGTTAAAAGTAAGATGGCTGAGACAATAGCGATTAATGATGAAATTATTGTACCGGCGCTGTTTAAGGTCCAATCGGTTAGTAAAATACCTATGGCTGGTAAGATTGATGCTTGAAACATCATGGCTCCAGTTATATTTCCTAGTGCTAGAGTATCTTTTTCTCTGGAAACCCAAATTATACTATTAAATTTTTCAGGTAGTTCGGTAGCAATTGGGGTAATGATGATTGCGAGAACAAAGGCCGGAATATTTAAAAGTTTTGAGACATATGAGATAGAGTCGACAAAGACTTCGGCTCCGATAATAATTAGGGTTAGGGCAATGGCTGCTTGAAATATAACTAAAATAATTGCGTATTTATTTTTCATAATGTTGTTATGTCCAAAAGCAAGATATAAGTCTGGAACATCACTTTCATTTTCTCTATTTTCTTTTACTATTTTTATTATATAGATGAAATAGCTTAATACTAATAAAGCACCTAGACAAATTTTAATTGATTTAAATTCACTTGGAATAAATCCGCATAATAGGGCAACTGTAAAGGCGAAAATAAAAAATTTTAAATCACGACTTACTGTGTCGTAATGGACTACAACTTTATCTTTGTGTTTTCTTTTGTGTTTGAAAGCTATAACTGCAAGGCCAGTTACAAACATGGTTAGGGTTGATAACATTAAAGGCGCTCCTAAGATGGCACCGATTCCAATTTCTTCGGCACTTTCGTGATTACCACTAACTAGGGCGATGATTGGAATTAAGGTTTCTGGGAGGGCAGTTCCGACGGCAGCTAATACTGAACCAACGGCTCCTTCGGATAGATTTAATAATTTTCCTAACCATTCAATTGCGTTAACGAATAATTCGGCGGCTATTAATATTACTATAAGACTTATAAACAGCATTAATATTTCCATATTTTATCACCATAATAAATATACTATTTTGACTGTTTTGTGTCAATTGTTAAATAATAGATAATGTAACAAATGTAGTTTGAATAGAAAGGTTTATGCTTATCGCTTAAGCCTTTTTATTTACTTTTATGTAGATAAGTGTTATAATTGATTTTAGTTTTTAAAGGGAGTGTTTTTTTTATGAAAAAAAGGAATATTGCAATTATTGCACACGTTGACCATGGTAAAACTACTTTGGTTGATAAATTATTACAAATGTCTGGAACTTTTAGAGATAATGAAGAAGTTGTGAATTGTGTAATGGACTCTAATGCAATTGAAAGGGAACGTGGAATTACTATCTTGGCGAAGACGACAGCTATTGATTATAAAGGATATCGTATTAATATTTTGGATACTCCAGGTCATGCTGATTTTGGTGGCGAAGTTGAGAGAATTATGAATATGGTTGATGGTGTTTTACTTGTCGTTGATGCTTATGAGGGAACGATGCCACAAACTCGTTTTGTTTTGAAAAAAGCTTTAGATGCGGGAGTTACGCCGATTGTTGTAGTAAATAAGGTTGATAAGGATTCGGCTCGTCCTAAGGAGGTTGTCGATGAAGTTCTTGATTTATTTATTGAACTTGGGGCTTCGATTGAACAGTTAGAATTTCCAGTGATTTATGCTTCGGCTTTAGCTGGAACTTCTAGTTTAGATCCTGATATTAGTACTCAAGTGAAAAGTATGGATTCAATTTTAGATATGGTTATTAGTCATATTCCTGAACCTAATGTTAGTGAAGATGGTCCTTTACAATTTCAACCGGCTTTACTTGATTATAATGATTTTGTTGGTAGAATGGGAATTGGTCTTGTAAAAAGAGGAACTATGAAGTTGAATAGCATGGTTTCTTGTGTACGTCTTGATGGAAGTGTTAAACAGTTTAGAATTCAAAAGATATTTGGTTATTTGGGTCTTAATAAGGTTGAACTTGAGGAAGCTCATGCGGGTGATATTGTAGCTATTGCTGGTTTACCTAATATTTCAGTTGGTGAAACTGTTTGTGAGATTGGTAAGGAAGATGCTTTGCCTAAATTACGTATTGATGAACCTACTTTACAAATGACTTTTGGTGTTAATACTAGTCCATTTAATGGTAAGGAAGGGAAGTTTGTTACGGCTAGAAAAATTGAAGAACGTCTTATGAAGGAAACTGAAAGAGATGTATCTTTAAAGGTTAGTCAAGTAGATTCTGAATCTTGGATGGTATCTGGTCGTGGTGAGTTACATTTATCTATTTTAATTGAAAACATGCGTCGTGAAGGTTATGAACTTCAAGTTTCTAAGCCGCAAATTATTACTAAGGAGATTGATGGGGTAATTTGTGAGCCTTATGAGGATGTCCAAATTGATGTTCCTGAGGAATACGTTGGGAATGTTATTGAAATGCTTGGAACTCGCGGTGGAAATATGAATAATATGGAAAATCGTGAACAACAAGTAAGGCTTAATTATACGATACCATCACGTGGTTTAATTGGTTTTATGACTGATTTTATGACACTTACCAAAGGTTATGGAATTATTAACCACACTTTTAAGGAATATGCACCAATGGCTTCTAATACGGTTGGTCAAAGAAAACTTGGAGTATTGGTTTCTATGGAAAATGGAAAAGCTACAGCTTATGCTTTAGGGGCTTTGGAGGACCGTGGAATTATGTTTATTGAACCTGGTACTGAAGTTTATGAGGGGATGATTGTTGGTGAAGGGAACCAAGATAGAGACTTAGCTGTTAATGTTGTTAAAGGTAAAAACTTAACTAATACTCGTTCAGCTGGTAAAGATCATACGGTAGTTTTGAAACGCCCTCGTGAGATGAGTTTAGAGGTTTGTTTGGATTATATTAATGATGATGAATTGGTTGAGGTTACGCCTATAAGTTATCGCTTGCGTAAGAAAATTTTAAATACTAATGAACGTAAAAAGTTTGATATTCAAAAGAATAGTTAAAAAGCTCCTTAATTGGAGTTTTTCATTTCATAGTTTTTTTTGAATTTTATTTTGCCATCTTGATAGGTTGGGATTATTGAAATATTGTAATTATATGGATTACTGAAGGATATTCTAATGTCTGGATTTTCAATGTTTATGCTTTTTCTAATGGCAATAGTTTGATTGCTTATAAGTTTTTCTTCATATAATAAGTCGATGTCTTTGTAAGTGTTATCTTTATATTCTATTTCATTTATTTTGAAGTTTTTGATTTGTCCTTTGATTTTTATAATGATATAGTTTGAGGTTTTATCTAAATTGATATTTATGTCATCTGCGTTTTTTTTATAATTTTTTTCGTAATTTATATCATAGAATTTGGTATTATAGTATTTTTCTTGTAAGGTTTTTAAGTATTTTCCTAGTTTTTTATTTTCAGCATATTTTCCATTATAGCTGATTTGCTCATCGGATACTTTATAGTAATATATGTCTTTTTTGGTTTTGATGGTTAATTCATTTTCTAAATTTTTACCTTTATTGTTTGAAAAACTTGTGTTTAAAAGTTTTTTTATATTGTTATAATCTTCTTCTAAAATAGTTACATCATTATATTTTATTTCGGTTATTTTTCCTTCCAATTTTACTTTGGTTGTACATCCAGTTAAAGTTAGAATGATGATTGTTAATAATAAAATTTTTTTCATGATATCACCTGTTTTTATTATGTTTGAATAAAATGAAAAAATACTTAAAATGAGTAAAAAACACTATTAATATTAGGAATTAATAGTGTTTATATATTACTTTTTTTCTACTTCTATTTTATTTTTTAAGTAATAATTACGTAATTCTTTGAATCTTTGGTAATGAACAATTTCTCTTTCTCTTAAGAATGCAAGTGGTGCGAGAACATCTGGATCGTTTGTTAAATCCATTAGGTGTTCGTATGTAGCACGTGCTCTTTGTTCTGCTCCCATATCACTTTCAATGTCAGCTATATAGTCACCAGCTACTTTTATATAAGCCATTGTAAATGGATTACCAAAAGAGTCTGATGGGAATAGGTCATTACCGAATTGTGCATATTGTTCACCAAATCCAGCGGCTTTCATTTCTTCTGGTGTGGCATCTTTGGTTAATTGATAAAGCATTGCAGATATAATTTCGACATGGGCTAGTTCTTCACTGCCAATGTCTGATAGTAGAGCCTTACCTCTGTCATCAGGCATATTGTATCTTTGATCCAAATATTGCCAAGCTGCTGCAAGTTCTCCTGCAGGACCACCATATTGTGTTAAAATATATTTTGCTAATTTTGGATCTTTTTTTGTAATATTAACTGGATATTGAAGTTTTTTTTCGTATTTCCACATTATGTTTTTCCCCCTTATTTATTTTCCCAAGGCCATGGTGAATTATTCCAGGCCCATGGATATGTTGTGCTGGCACTCACGAATAGTGGGCCATATTTTTGTTCATATTCTTTTTGTAGTTGAGTTGCTTTGTTTGTGTATTCAGCAAATAAGCGTATCATTTCCTGATCATTTGGATTATTATCTAAATAAAGATTTAAGTCGTGAGCTGCAAAACTATAAGCGTCTAGGTATGTAAGTAGTTCGGCTTGTTCGTTCATTGGTTGAATTTCAAATGGTTTACTGTTTTTATAGGTGTTGTATAAATCTGGAAACATGTTTCCACGGATAAAGCCACCGTATACATCATAAACTTCGTTAGGGTTTATTTGTTGGTTGTAGTTGCTTTTATTGAACATCATGTTATCTCCAGCTTGTTTTTTTAATTTTGCTTGTAATTTTGTATCTCTCGCATTGTTATTTTGATTTTGCATCATTTGATTATTTTGCATCATTTGGTTTTCTTGCCCTTGGTTTGGTATATTTTTTTGCATACCAAAATTGTATAATCGATTTAGATATTCAAAATTTTCTGGCATGTATGAATTCATACTTGAATAGTTATTCATTAATTACCCTCCTTTTGTTTTATGTTATGAAATTTGCACTGTTATGTATGGGTTATTAACTAATTATGTTGCTTTTTATGGTGCTTTTGGTGTAGTATATATGTGGAGATGAATATGAATAAAGTATATAATAATTTTGTTAAACAATTTGGTGAATATAATTTTATTAAAGGAATTAATTATAATTCTAGTTCGGTTAAATTAGTAAACATCGATTTTGATGGTTCTTATTATAATAAGGGTTATTTTAAGGTTCGTTCTGAAAGGACTAATGAAATTTATAATGTAATGGTAGAGGCCGATATTGAAATTGGTGAATTTTGTAGTTGGAGCTGTAGTTGTCCGCAATTTCATAAGACGGATATGTGTAAACATGTGGCGGCGTGTATGCTTAAATATTATACTGAATTAATGAACAATGGGGAATCGTTGGAGGAACATAATTTAAAAGTATCTAAGGGGATTATTGATAAGTTTTATAAGCCTAGGGATAATAAGATTAGGAAAAGATTGAATTTGGAAATTACGATTATTGGATTTCATACTTGGCAAGGGTGTGGGATTTGTGTTAAATTTCGTATTGGAGAAAATAAGTTGTATTCTTTAAATGGTAAAATGAATCAGTTTTTGGAAGCTTATAAGAATGAAGGTGTTTATCAATTAACAACTAAATTTTGTTATGACGCTAGTGAATATTATTTTGATGAGGTTGATAAGAAAATTTTAGATTATGTGGTGGAAAACTCTGGCTATGGTAATAATCATTATGGTGTTAATTTTGAAAATAGATATA
Source organism: uncultured Muribaculaceae bacterium (assembly GCA_964652445.1). GTDB lineage: Bacteria > Bacillota_I > Bacilli_A > RF39 > UBA660 > Coprosoma. The sequence continues at coordinate 7,447 of CAZZCM010000033.1, forward strand.
TGGATGGGTTTTTGCTTTTGCTTCGTGATAAACAGTATTATATTGGAAATGATGGACTTTACAGGGGCATTCATGAGAAAAATCCTTTTAATATGTGCCTTAAAAATGATGGTAAGTATTATGTTTTAGAATTTACTAATTTTTCTGATTTTAAGATTTTGACGGACTATAGTAGATATATTTATGATGATAAGTTTTTATATAAATTGCCTAAAAAGGTTTTTGATTTATATAGGTTTATGCGAAGTAGCGATATTGATAGTTTAACTTTTGATAAAAAGGATTTGGGACGTTTTACAGATGGCGTTTTGAAGGTAGTTAAAGATAGTGTTTATGTTGATGAGTCGGCTAGTGATGTGGTTATTGCGACGTCCCCAGATGTTAAGTTATATTTTGACTTTTATTATAATGCGATTGAGTGTAAGGTAGAGCTTTTGTATGGTAGTGATGTTATTAATTTGTTTGATAAGACAGCAAATATTGTTAGAGATAACGAACTGGAAAGTAATATATTTGAAAAATTGAGTTCTTTTGGATTTATATCTGATGATACAAAGCAAAGATTTTTACTTGAAGATATTGATTTGATTGGTGAGTTTTTAGAAGAGAATCTTGCTTCTTTAAGTGATGAATATGAGGTGTTTACGTCACAAAAAATTAAGGACACTAATATTATTAAGAATACTAGTGCGTCAGCTAATTTTTCTATTGGTAGTGATAATATTATGTCTTATGATTTTAGCGTGGATGGTGTTAAAGATGATGAACTTGCGGATTTGCTTGAGAGTATGCGGGCTAAAAAGAAGTATTATCGTTTGAAAAGTGGGGCTCTTGTTGATTTAGAAAACAATTCTGAATTATCTTCGCTTAATGATTTGGCAATTGATATGGAACTTGCGAGTAAGGATATTAGTGGTGGAACTATTCCTAAGTACAGGGCGATTTATTTTGATAGTTTGAAGCGTAAACGTTATGGTGATGTTATTAGGACTAATAATTTGTTTGATAATTTGATTGCTAGTTTTAATGCTTATAAGGATTTGGATATTGATTTATCTAAAAAAGAACTTTCTATTTTACGTGATTATCAACTCACGGGTGTAAAATGGCTTTATAATATTTATAAATGTGGTTTTGGTGGGATTTTAGCTGATGAGATGGGACTTGGTAAATCAATTCAACTTATTTATTTAATTAAGCTTATTGTTAAGGAAAATCCTTCGGCAAAGATTTTGATTGTCGCACCTACTTCTTTGGTTTATAATTGGAAGAAGGAGTTTGATAAGTTTGGTTCTGAACTTAAGTATAAGGTATTGGCGGAGAATCGTGAGCAAAGGCTTAATGATTTGAATAATATTTTTGATATTAATGTTTTGATTACGACTTATGGACTTGTCCGTAATGATATTGATAAGTATTCGACGATGAAGTTTGATTTGATGGCGATTGATGAGGCTCAGAATATTAAGAATAATAATGCGCAGATGACGAGGGTTATTAAGGGGATTAATTCTGATGTTAAGGTGGCTTTGACGGGAACTCCTCTTGAGAATTCGGTTATGGAGTTATGGAGTATTTTTGATTTTATTATGCCTGGTTATTTGGCTAATAATAAGAAGTTTAAGTCTTTATATAATATTAAGGATGTTGATGATGAAAGTTTACGTAGGCTTGATTCTTTGAACATGCAAATTACTTATTTTATTTTGAGGCGTAAGAAGAAGGATGTTGTTAAGGAACTACCTGATAAGATTGAGAATAATATTTATATTGATCTTGGAAAAACACAGAAGAAGTTATATGCAGCGGAGGTTATGAAGACACGTAAGGAAATGGATGAGTTGATGGCGACTGAAGGATTTAGTAAGGCACGTTTTAAGATTTTACAGTTACTTACTCGTTTGCGTCAAATTTGTATTGATCCGTCGATTGTGTTTGATAATTATGATGGTGGTCGAGCTAAAATTGATGAATTGATTAGGGTTGTTTTGAATGCTAAGGAAAATGGTCATAAGGTGTTGGTATTTACAACTTATAAGACGGCTTTGGATATTGCCCTTAAGGAGTTTAGTAATAATGGTATTTCAGCCTATTCTATTGATGGTAGTATTTCTTCGCGTAAGCGTATGGAATTGGTTGAGAAGTTTAATGAAGATGATACTGATGTATTTATTATTACTTTGAAAGCAGGAGGTACTGGGCTTAATTTAACTGCGGCAACGGTGGTTGTTCATTTGGATTTATGGTGGAACCCGCAAGTTGAGAATCAGGCTACTGATAGAGCTCATCGTATTGGACAGAGGGATACGGTTGAGGTTATTAGGTTAATTGCGTCTGGAACGATTGAGGAGAGAATTTTGGAGCTGCAAGAGAAGAAACGTAAGCTAGCTGATGCATTGATTGAGGGCAATATGCGTAGTGAAAATCAATTTTCTCAGCTTACTGAAGGAGATATTCAAATGTTGCTTTCGATGGATAATGAGGAAGATGTTTTGGCTTAATTGGTGGATTGTCAAAGTAAAAGCCTGCATGAATTCTTAAACTAAAAACCTCTTATTTTAAATTACAAAAATTAAGATAATTTGATTTTTTGGTCATAATCTCTTGTCAAAGGATGTATTTATTGGTAAAATAAATATGTCTTTTATATGGCGTTGTTGGTGAAGTGGTTAACACGGTGGATTGTGGTTCCATTATTTCGTGGGTTCGATTCCCACACAGCGCCCCATTATAGATATTAAGACGAGCTATGGTATATGGTTCGTTTTTTATATATTAGGAACT
>CAZZCM010000034.1:0-10206 GCA_964652445.1 uncultured Muribaculaceae bacterium
TTAACTTTGATAGAAGAAAATAAGTCTATCAATATTTGATAAACTTATTTTAACGTAATTGGGAAAGTTTTTTTAGTTTTTCATGCTTTCGTTTACCCAAGATATGAAGTTTGTTGTTGAATCGCCAGTTCTTTCGGCTGTTGTATGCCCTTGGGCCCAAACGGTCTTGAAATCAACATTTAAATTATCATAGTTACTTAAGGCTAAGGCTAAGTTCATCTCTGTTGTTAAGGCTGTATCCCCTTGAGTAATTCCTGTTCTTATTCGCCAATTTTGGGCAACTGTTGATTCTTTGTATCCATCATAATAACTTGTTAAATAATACATAGGATTATACATATTTTGTCTAATGATTGAAGTATTTCCTAAATCATCTTTGTTAGATAAATCTGATTTGTATTCATTTGCATATTTTGAATCATAGTCAGAATATGATGAGTAGTCGTTACTATTTAATACTTCACTCATTATGGTATCAAAATGTAGAGCGTCAGTTTTGCTATTACCAAATACATAATTTTCTGCTTGACTTCTATTTAAATCATCAAAGGCACCAACATCTTTTGAGGCATTTTTACATTCATTAACAAAGTCTTCAATGCTGGTTATAGTAACAGATTTATTGGTTTTATTAAATGTTACCCAAGAATATTTTGAAACATAAGATTGCATATCGGATACACTAGTATAATTATCATTTAAATAATTAGTTAAAGATTCTTCAATTAATTCTTTTAAATAATTGTAATAAGTTCCAGATGTATAAATGCCATCGCTGGTCTTTGTTAAGGATAATATATTACCGTTTTCATCTTTTAGTTTTAACTCGTTGATATATTTTGCATAAGCTTCAGCCAAATCATCAGATAAAGCACTGGTCCAAGTAGAATCGGCTCTTGTTCCGGTTGTCATATATTGACCCATATTCCACTCATAAGCTTCATCGGCAACATCTAAATTGGTGATTGGACACCAAGCCATTACACCTTTAATTGCATCAGAAATTTTGTTGCCATCATCATCTGTCATAAGAGCACCAATTTCATTTAAGTAATCAACATAAAGTTCTGAATCTCCACTTGCTCCAAGTATTGTACTCTGGGCTCCTCCTCCGGAATGTCCAAATACAAAGATTGAGTCTTCATCACCAGCAAGGGTACTAGCATTATATTTTAAATATCTAATGGCGGCTTTGAAATCTGTAACTCCCCATGGGGCTCCTCCTGAATAATCATCGCCATTGTTTCTACCTCTAGCACCAGCATAAACATAAATAAATCCAGCTTTTAAATAATCGGACAAACCATTATAAGAATAACTTGTTGGGGCTTCTTGAGCAGAATATCCAGCAGTGTTAATTGGCATAACAATAGGTGCGGTTAAAGATGTATATCCTGAAACTTTGTTTGTTTCGTTTAAATTACATTTATAAGTTTCTCCTGATTTAGAGCAGTCCATATAATCTCCTGGTACATAGATACCCATTGACTCATATTCTACCGTTGCTGGGTTTGATGCATAAACTAAACCTATTTGATAATAAACATTATTCGTCTCATCATAGCTCCAATTAGACATATCTATATGCAAATCATCAGTTGATGAATAACTAACATTATTACTATTTTTTAAATATATCTTGTTGGCGAATAAAGTAATTCCAAAAGTTAATAAACCGGCTAAAATTATATTAGAAAGGATATAGATGATTATCTTATTTCCATTTGTAAATACAGTCCTAGCACTAAATCTACTCATAATTAAATATAATAAATCTAATGAAATAACTAAGGATATTATTCCTAGGATAATGATATAAGTTGTGGTTAAAGTAAGTGTATTAGATGTTGTTTTTCCAGCTCCAGCGAAACCTCCGTCTGCTTTTCCAATAGCTTTTGAATTATCATGGTCTGATGGAGTCATTTGCTCATTTAAACTATTATCACTTTCATTATTATTCACATCTGGTGGAGTTCCTCTTTTTTCCGAATTTTCATCATTAGGCCTATTACCATCTATATTTGGCATACCACCTTTATTAAACTTTTCACTACCTGTATTTGTAGTATCGGCTTTTAAATTATTTTTAGCATAGTCAAGGGTTGTAAAGATTCCCACTACTCCCAAAACTAATATTATTAATAATATTATATTTTTAATTTTTCGTTTCATATTTTCCTCCTTAAATTTTATTCAATATTATGATACATCTATCTTGTTGCCCTTTTATTGTGTTTTCTTTGTTCGTTATCTAGAACTGTTTTCATAGAAGAAGTATGTTTTTTTATTTCCAATTAATTTATCATTCATCTCCTTTATAGTGTGTTAAAAATAATATAGCATTGAATAAACTTTTTTTCAATCTATTTACTTAATTTTTTAAAATTAAAGATAGGGGCTTGGGCAAATTTAGTTAGCTAAATAATGGCATTAGAAGTAGGTGGATATGTGTCATCGTACCTTTATTAAAATATGCAATTAAAACGGATATATTACTCGCACCAATTATCTCATAAAACCTTAAAAATAAGACTTTATTATTAAAATATTCTACATAATTTTTTTAGGGAATATATTAACAGTTGAGTGCTTGCCAACTTTCGTGAGAAAGGAGGCATGCATAAGAAAGATTTTTTAATCTTATTTCATATTCTAATTATCTTCTTACTCATAACCTTACTTTTTACTTTAGTAAAGTAGTAATCTATAATAAGAGAAAAGCACTCAATTTACTTTCAGTAGATTAAGTGCTAACCAATTTATTGGCGGGTACTCAACATTTAGGTGTTAAGCATTCGCTTTTTATTTTATGCAAGTTTCCCTGACAAACACATGATAATATAAAAACAACTTTTTTTACAAGTTGTTTTGCTATTTTAACTCGAAATTCAAGTAACAATCAATCTGGTGCGATAACTATACACGTATACGAAAATTTTAGTCACTATTGTTTTTAGTTTCTAAAAGAAATTTATCAAAATCTGACTCGAATTTTTTATCTTGAATAATCCTATATTTTTCAAATTCTGATAATGCTTTTTCTTCCGCAATCTCATGTGATATTTTACCAGCATCTTTTAATATATCTAAATCATCTGATAATAAATATCTATCTATTCTATTTGACCAATCTTCCATAGTCATAGGTATATTATTAATCGCTCTTCTTTCCGCTAAATCAAGGAATGCTGTTACTATCAATTCTAAATTTTGTAATTCTTCCTTTGTTAAGTAATTTTTTGCTATTACAACGTCTGTTTCTAATATTTTACCATTCGGGCTATTTTTCCATGAAGTTAAATTCATATTTTCTTTTGTATGATCAGCTCTTTCATAAATTATTTCAGCAGCTGTGTGATGAGTTACAGCATAATGCATTTTATTTTGAACTTTTTTAAAAAACTTGATAGTTGTTGGGGATTTTCTATCATAGTCAATAGAAGTCGCATAAATATCAGTAATTTTTTGATAAAATCTTCTTTCAGAAAGTCTTATCTCTCTTATTTCAGCAAGTAATGAATCAAAATAATCTTCATCAAAAAATATTCCGTTTTCCATCCTTTTTTTATCAATGATGTAGCCTTTTTTAGAAAACTCTTTCAATATATTAATTGACCATCTTCTAAACTGGATTGCTCTATCAGAATTCACTCTAAATCCTACTGAAATAACAGCATCTAAATTATAATATTTAATATTTCTTTTAATTTCTCGGTTCCCTTCTTTTTGAACTACCGAGAATTCCTCGGTAGTTGAATTTTTGTTAAGTTCCATATCATTATAGATGTTTTTTAAATGCAGTGAAACATTATCCGTTGAACAATTATATAATTTACTAATAGCTTTTTGTGTAAGCCATAAATCGCCTTGTTCAAATCTTACTTGAATACCTTTTTCTTTTTTTTGCCTTTCAAATATTAAAAATTCAGCACTAGAACTTCTTATTATTAAATTATCCTTTTTCATAGAAAAACATCCCCTCATATAAATTAGCAAATATATTCGTTATAAAATTTCTTAACAATCAATGATTTTATTTCCTCTTTCTCTATAATCCACTTTTTCATTTAAGATAATATGAACATCTAAATCAGAATGTGATGATGGATTTCCAGTTATGTAACTACCACAAACTAAAATTCCCACTACATCGTTCTTGTATTCAAAATTTTCTAAAAATATATTTAATTTTTCTTCCCAATTCATATAGATACACCTTGCATTGTCAAAATTTAATACACTAACATTATATCAAAATTATTAATTTTAGTCACTTTGATATAGAAAAAAATAACAAAAGTGTGGTGGGAATATAACTATTAAAAAAACAATCATATTTCAGATTGATAAATTTATTAAATGTCACAAAACTAGTGCGACGATTTTACTTAATGGTGCCGCAACGGAGAATCGAACGCCGATTAAAGCCTTACCACGGCCTCGTAATACCTTTATACTATTGCGGCATAGTTAAATTATATAATAAATTGTCTTCTTTTTCAATATTTTTGTCAAAAAAGTGTTACAATATATTTATCGGGAAGTAGTTTAGCTTGGTAGAACACTACGTTCGGGACGTAGAGGCCGCAGGTTCAAATCCTGTCTTCCCGACCATATATTTATTAATCCATGAAAAAAAGTAGAGTTCTAAATCTACTTTTTTATGAATGCATTTTTATTTGTATATTTATTTGGTTTGTAAATTCTTTTTCTAATTCTTTTAGTCTTTTTTCGGTTTTGGCTTCAAATCTAATTGTTAGATTTGGCCCTGTATTGCTTGCTCTAACTAGTGCCCAACCGTCTTCAAATTCTATTCTGACTCCATCGATATTCTCATATTGGTAATTTTTGGCATCGGCATATTCTTTTATTCCTTTTACAATATCGAATTTATTCTCTTCGGTTACTTCTATTTTTTCCTCTTCGGTTGAATAGTATTTGTTAATATTATCTAATAGGCTACTAAATTTTTTATTGGTATTTGATAAGATTTCAATAATTCTTAAGGCGGCATAAATACCATCATCAAAGCCTTGATATTTATCTCTAAAGAATAAATGACCTGAATATTCGCCGCCGAATTCATAATCGTCATATGGATCATCTAAATCGGCTTGCATATATAAATTGCAATATGAAGCACCTGTACGGTTTAAGGATGTCTGTAATCCTAGTTCTTTTAAACCGTCGATTAACGTTCTTGAACATTTGACATCAAATAAGGCTTTTTTATTTTTCATGTTTGGATATAAATAACGATATATTATTAACATTAGTAAGTCGGCGGTTATGAATTTCCCATTTTCATCAACAACACCTACTCTATCGGCATCTCCATCGATTCCGATTCCAAAGTCGGCATTGGTTTCTTTTACTTTTTGTCCTAGGTCTTTCATATAATCACTTACAGCTGGATCTGGAGTATGATTTGGAAATTCTGAATCACTGATGCAGTAAAGCAATTCATAATCTATATTAAACATATCTAAGACATCTTTAATAATGATACTACCTGTTCCATTCCCACAATCGACAACTACTTTTATTTTTCTATTTCCTAGGTCTATACTATTTTTGATATTTTCTAAATAAGCTTTTTTTATGTCTTTGAATATTATTTGCCCAGTCTCTTGAGTTATAAAATTTTGTTCATATGTAAAATGTTTGAAGTCTTCGAGTAATTTTCCATACGCGTTTCCGATTTTTGAAAAAGAAATTTTAAAGCCGTTATATTCTTTTGGATTATGACTAGCCGTAATCATGATGCCTGCTGGAATTTTATAATATATTTTAGCGAAATAATACATTGGTGTGGTTACTAAGCCGAGGCTTATGACGTCTACTCCGGTTTCGGTTATTCCTTTAATTATCGCGTTATTTAACATTGGTGAGGTTTTTCGATTATCATGACCAACAATGACTTTGTCTTGCCCTTGATTATACATGTAGGTTCCAAAACTTTTACCGATTGTATAAGCAACATCTTCAGTTAAATCAGTTTCGGAAAGACCTCTTAAATCATATTCTCTAAAGATATTTGGATTTATGTTTTTGGTTAATTTCATTTATACCATCTCCTATTTTATTATATCGGATAAGACTATGATGGGCAATGTTTGATTAGTAATTTTTACATAATTTGACGGCCCATCACGTATTATTTACTGTAGGTGGTTTTATGCGAAAAAAGGTTATTTATGTTTTGCTTGTAATTATTCTTTTGGTTACTTTGTTTTTTATACTTTTTGGATGTAAAGGTAAAACAGAGGCTCAAAAAAATAAATGTATTCCAAAAATTGATTTAAGTGGCAAAGATGTTATTTCTTTAAGTCTAGGTAGTGAATATAAGGACGATGGTTTTACAGCTAGTTGTGGTAAAAAGGATATTAGCAATAAAGTTGAGATTACTAATAATGTTGATGAGGATAAATCTGGAAATTATGAAATCGCTTATAGTGTTAATTATAATGGAATTAAAGCTGTAAGTAAACGTTATGTTAAGGTTGCAGAAACACCTATTTATAAAGATAGCTATGATAATCTTGATAATACGTTGCACGGTTGGTGGAGTGGAAATAAAAAAGACCATACTAGGCCAGCTGGCGGGGCAGATATTAATGAGCTAAAAAAATATAATGCTTATTTTATGGGTCCTAATAAAAAAGTTTTGTATTTGACCTTCGATGAGGGTGGAAATAATACTTATGTTAAAGAAATTGTTGATGTTTTAAATGCAAATGATGTTAAGGCGACGTTTTTCTTATGTGGACAATATATTTTGGATAATAAAAATTTAATTAAAAAAATGGCTGATTCTGGGCATTCAGTCGGTAATCATACGGATAATCATTACAGTATGCCTTCATTGGCGACTAAGGAAAATTTTAATAAGTATTTAGCTGAAGTTCAAATGATTGAGGATAGTTACCGCGATATTACTGGTAAAGAGCTCGATAAGGTTTATCGTGATCCGCGTGGTGAATGGAGTTACCGGGATTTACAAATAATAAAAGATTTAGGCTATAAGAGTTATTTTTATAGTGCAGATTATATGGATTTTGGTGAGAATGTTTCTAAAGAATATGCTTTAAATGAACTTATGAAACGTTACCACAATGGAGCTATTTATTTGATTCATCCAAAAAACAAAGGTAATTATGAGGCTTTGGATACGTTTATTAAAGAAATGAAAAAACTAGGTTTTAAATTCGATTTAGTAAAAAACATTCCGTAGTTTGGAATGTTTTTGTTATGGTAATTTTATTATTTGCCCAATTTGAAGTGTGTTACTTGATAAACCATTCAGCGTTTTTAATGTGTTTACGGTTGTATTATAACTGTTTGCTATACTCCATAAACTATCTCCTGATTTTACCGTATATGTATTTTCGGTGGTTGATGTTGGTATTAATAGGTTTTGCCCTATTTGCAAAGTGTCGGTTGTTAGACCATTTAATGATTTGATAGCATTTACGGTTGTATTATAGCTGTTTGCTATATTCCATAAACTATCACCTGCTTTTACTGTATATGTATTTGCAGTGGTTGTCGTGCCATCATTTTCTCCAGCTTCGCTACTTGGTACTCTTAGTACTTGACCTATTTGTAAGCTATTGCTTGTTAAATTATTTAGTGTTTTTAGTTCATTTACAGTTGTTCCGTATTTGTTAGCGATGGACCAAAGACTATCACCTGATTTTACTGTATATGTATTTGATTCTGTAGAAGCAGTTGTTTCACTTCCTGGAAGCTTTAATACTTGACCTATTGATAGGTTATCATTTGTTAAACCATTTAATGATTTTAAGATATTTACAGTTGTGTTATAACTATTAGCAATACTCCATAGACTATCCCCAGATACATTTTTTATGTAACATTTTTAAATGTAAATATAATATCTATCGTTTTATCTTGATAAATATAAATCTTTTCAACTAAATTAACTATTAATTCTCTAGTTGGATTATCCAATGATAAAAATTCATCAATATACTTTTCTATCATTTTATTGTCTATTTTATTTGTTTCTTGATTTTCGTTTTTAAGATTATCAATATTCTTTTTATTATCATTAATTTCAGTTTTAATATTTTCACTTACTCTTAAGTATTGTTCTTCATCAATAATTCCTTTTAATCTATCCATATATGCTTTATCTAGACTTTCAGTTAATTTATTATTAGTTATTTCTAAACTTTCAATTTGTTTTTCTAACTTTAAGCTATTATCAACAAGTTCTATATTACCTAATGAATCTTTAATTTTATTTTTATCTAAATACTTTTTACACACTTCTCTTATATTATCTAATATAACACTTTCTAATACTTCATAATTATTTGTATGGGTTGTACAGACATGATATTTTGAATATGTTCTATAATAATCACAAGTAGTATAACTTCTTCCAGTTTTGTTTTGGTATCTAATTGTTACTCGATGTTTACAATCCCCACAATATAGTAACCCATCTAATAAGTAAAACCTTTTCTTTTCTGGCCTTTTAACATTTTTAGGTAAAAGTGTTTGAACATAATTAAAAGTATCTCTATCTATAATTGCTTCATGTGTGTTTTCAACTATAATGTAATCATTTGGATTATTTTTCACAGTTTTCTTCAGTTTATAATTAATCTTTTTAGTCTTCCCTTGAACTGTATCTCCAACATATATTTGATTTTGTAATATCGATTTCACAGTTGTATCAAACCATACTCCTTTTTCTTGTGATAAAGTATTGCCATTAATGCTTTTTGAGTTCCAAACATAATCATAATATGATGCAGGTGTTTTAATGTTTCTTTTGGTAAGAAAATGTGCTATAGAGTGATAGGTATTGCCTTTTAATGCTAAATTAAATATTAATCTAACAGTCTCTGCTTGTTCCTCATTTATAATTAAATGATTTTTATTATTTGGATCTTTCATATATCCAAAAGGGCATCTTCCTGATACATATAAACCATCTTTCATTCTAGAATGCAAACTTGTTTTAACTTTTTTAGAAATATCTTTAGCGTACATATCATTCATTATGGCCTTAAAAGGTGCAATATCATTATTTGTATTATCTATAAATGTATCAATTCCATCATTAATAGCAATATATCTTACATTATTGTTTGGAAAATACTTTTCAATTAATTCTCCTGTACCAATATAATCTCTACCAAGTCTTGACATATCTTTGGTAATAATCATGTTAATTTTTCCAGACTCAATATCTTTTATCATTCTTTTAAATGATGGCCTTTCAAAATTTGTTCCAGTAAATCCATCATCTACATATTCATCTATTAAATTATAATTATTCTCTTTTATATATTGATTAAGTAAACTTCTTTGACTAACAATACTATCAGATTCAATATTTCCATCATCTCTTGATAATCTTATATATATTCCTACTTTAAAACTACTATTCCCAATCATTAATTACTACTCCCTTCACTTCGGGAATAATGAGTGCGACCACATGGTACCTCCATATTTAAAATATTGCAAGTCTTATTAATTTTTTTATTTAGTTCTATTTTTAATACTTCAGTTATTGTTTCATTTAAAGATTTACCATTTTCTTTAAATTTTAAATTAACTTTGTATTTAACCATAGAGTTTAATACCTCCAATAAATTCTATGGTAATAAGCATTGTTTTAGTAATACTATTTGGTATGTCTATTACACACCTAACAATATTACTTATTATCATATACCTCCTGATTACTAATTTTTAACATTTCAATATAACCAATTTCTAATAATTGTATCATCATTTTTGATACTGGTATATTATAGAAATTTGCCATTAACTTAATTCGATTAAATAATTCTTCTTTTAAATTAAAATCAAATCTTCTCATATACATCATCTCCTTTGCATGATGCATGATACCCCTACAAAAAATAGGAGTCAAGTCAAAAAATATAGAAAGTTTTATCTATCATCCTATGAAATCTATAAAATATATGGATTTCTAAAAAAAGCAGGATAAGATGTTAGCACAACAGCACCAATTAATCCTTTATTTCATAAGGAATTGGTATGTGCAAATCTTATTTTGCACTTGCAAAATTCATCTTACTTTGTAGGTTGCTATAAAGGATTAAATAATAGTTTTGTATTATTATTTCAATAACTTTAGAAACAAAAAATCATCCTAAATTCTAATTCTCGTTAAAATTTATAGGATGATTAATTTTT
>CAZZCM010000035.1:0-10101 GCA_964652445.1 uncultured Muribaculaceae bacterium
TTTAATAAAGTTTTATTAACCGCACTAATAATTTCACCAGAAATAGCCTTATACCCTTCTTCAGAAGGATGAATATCATTATCATTTGGCAAAAACTGTGGATTTTCTTTAAATAAAGTATCTATCTCAATATAAATAACATCAAACTCCTTACTAATCTTCTCATATTTAGAATTCAAATAACTAAAAACATCATCAATATTTTTACTATTCAAATATGGGTAAGGATTATAATAACCCACTAAAACAATATCTTCCTTACAATACTCTCGCATCAAAGCAAGTAACTCATCTAAATCATCACCCAAATCATCAATATAATTATATAAAGAACTATAATCAACCGGAGTTTCCGTATTTATCTTATTAAGAATATCATTAGCACCAATCGAAACTGTAACTAAATCAGCCTTAATCAAAGCATTTTGCAAAGTAGTAGTCTTCTTATCAACCTTAACCTTTTTATTATCAGTAATCGCCTTAACCAAATCAGCCGTTCTATAACCACTTTTGGCAAAGTTAGGAACATAAGTTTCAAGTAAATTTTTCTCATTTAAATAATCGCTAACATAATCAGAATAACCTTTAATTTCCTTACCATAAGCTCCATCACCTTCAGCCAAAGAATCCCCCAAAGCCAAATAATAAACCTTTTTATCCATATTACACAAATAAATTAAAAACACCGCCAAAACAATTAGTCCAAAAATCAATATTTTTTTCATAACTCACCTCAAAAAAGTAGATATAAATCTACTTTAATTATATTGTGGTATTTCAATTTTATACATCATCCAAAGAAATTTCCCCACCTACTGCTGTAAGTTTATTAACAAGTTTTGCATATCCTCTAAGAACATGTTTTACTTCTTTAATTGTTGTTTCCCCTTCAGCACTAAGCGCCGCTAAAATCAAAGCTGCTCCAGCTCTTAAATCAGTAGTTATAACCTCTTTTCCCTTAAGTTTTATAGGACCTTTCACCTTAATAGTTCTTTCACACATTCCAATATTAGCTCCCATTTGTGCTAAATAAGGAACATTTTGAAATCTATTTTCATAAATGAGTTCTGTAACACTACTTTCTCCATCAGCCATAATTAATAGAGGTGTAATAGGTTGCTGTAAATCCGTTGGAAATCCAGGATAAACTTCTGTCGTAATATTAATAGGTTTCAAATGATCTACTTTATTGGCAATAACATAATCATCACCTATTTCAATATCGGCACCCATCTCTAAAAGTTTATCAGTTAAACTAGCAACATGTTTAGGAATAACATTAGCAACTTTCAAATTCCGTCCATTCATAACGCCCGCAATAATATAAGTTCCAGCCTCAATTCTATCAGGAATTACATCAATTTCACCACCATGAAGCTCACTAACACCTTCCACAACTATCTCTTTAGTATCTTTCCCCCTGATCTTAGCTCCCATATTATTTAATAAATCAATTACATTTCCAACTTCAGGCTCCATAGCTGCATTTCTAATGACTGTTTTCCCTTCAGCTAAAACTGAAGCAAATAAAATATTAATAGTCGCTCCCACACTTGAAACCCTAAGGTCAATATCTGCTCCAACTAATTTATCAGCATCAATAATATATTTGTCACCTTCTTGGATTACAGTAGCCCCTAATTTTTCAAAGCCAGAAAGGTGTAGATCAATAGGTCTTTCACCAATTGAACACCCCCCAGGAAAATACATTTCAGCATGTTTAAATTTTCCAAGAAAAGCCCCCATAAAATAAGAAGAAGCCCTAAGCATTTTAGAATATTCAAGTGTAATCGGTTTATTTACCAAATTAGTAGTATCAATAAACAATTCATTCTCTTTTCGAGAACAACTAACATTCAAGTAATCTAAAATTATCTCTAGCGATTTTATATCAGAAATATCAGGTACATTTTTAATTTTAACCTTATCAGATAAAATAGCCGCTGGAATAAGTGCCACCGCACCGTTTTTAGCACCCTCTATTTCAATTGTTCCACTAAGTGTTCTCCCACCTTTTATTTTTAACACTTCCATAATATCACTCTCAATCTATATTAACATATGCCTATTTACTAAATATGTGTTAATTAACTATTTCTATTATACACTAAACTATATTTTTTTTAAAGGCAAAACTCATGTCAACAACAATCATTAAAACCCTTCACTATCATAAATATTTTTAAAACAATCATAACTACATCAACCATATCCTAATATATCAAAAAGAGACAAAAAATTATTTTAAATTCTCTATCTCCTTTATTGTTAAACCAGTAACTTCTGATATGACATTTATATTAATCTTTTTCTTTAGCAGATTTCTAGCAATTTCTTTCTTCTCTTGTTTAGAACCTTGTTCAAGACCTTGTTCAATCCCCACAGCCTTGGCTTCAGCTATATTAACTTGCTCCACTAACTTATCCATTCTCTCCTTGTCATATAATCCAACCATTTCTGGATCATAACTCATTTCTTCTAACTTCTTTACCATATACATCAACTCCGAATCACCTTTTGAAAGTTCTCTTAATTGGTCTTTTGACTCCTCTTGTAATATCATCATAATTTTTTCAAATCTATTAAGTTCCTCTTTATTATAATATTTTTCACAAATTTTTTCCATATTTATATGATAATTAATAAAATTTTCGTCTAATATATACTTTCCTTCATCATCAATTAAACGAAATGGAATTACTATTCTATCATCAAATCTATTTATGCAATCAAAATTAATTTGAACTATCTTTTTTGATTCCTCAAAGTCTTCTGATTTTAATAAACTTTTCCCCGCTATAGCATGATGATAACCATTATTCTTTATTAAACCACCTTTACGAGCATCTTGATTCATCTCTAAATTTATTATTGCTCCAATAATTTCTACCAACAAATCGGTAGTTTTTCCATGCTCAAAAAAGTTTTCTTTAGCTAGTTCAGTAGGTTTAAATCTTAAATTTCTATAAACATAAGCTTTACTTAATTCGAGAACATAACCTATCACTTCAGCAAGAATTCCCTTCATCCCCTTATCTTGAAATAAACTTTTAAATATACAATCATTAGTCCCAGTTATAACTTTACATTCCTTATCTAATGTTTTAATAATTTTTTCTATCCGTTTGTTATTAGTTAATTCTTTTTCTATTACAATAATATTAAACACATCCTTTCCTTTCTTTAACCGCTTTTATTCTTTTATTATCATAATAATTTTTTCACCAACTCCATTCTAGAGAATATCCCTATTCTCATATATATCCTACAGTTTTTATATATCAATTTCCTTTTTATTTTTTAAAAAAAACAAAAAAAGAATTGCTACTTAACAATTACTTTACATTACATAGCATGTAATACCCCAATTATAACCAAAACTGTCCCACCAATTATTGTCGAAAATTTTCCGACCAATTTTCCGATTTTATTACCTAATAACAAGCCAATAAAAGTAAAACTCATACTGCATAAAGCAAACATCAACACCGAAATCATATAATTAAGACCAAAATTTGTCAAAGTAAAGCCCACAGAAAAACTGTCAAGACTAACTGCAAACGCAAATAAGAAAAGTTCCACTGTTTTCATCACTTTTAACCCATCTTTTTCACCAAAAGATTCCAAAATCATCTGAACACCAATCACCAATAAAACCATAAATACAATAATATCCGGATTAATTTTAATAAAATTAAATATACCATTACCCACAAACATACCAATTATTGGCATAAAAAAATGAAAACAGCCAACAATAAACGATAAAAGTAATATTTGCTTCTTCGAAATACCTAAAGTTCCATAAGCCAAAGATAAAGAAAAAGCATCCATGCTCAAACTAACTGCCACCAGTAAAACCAATAATAATTCCATAAGAGAGCCTCCTATAAAATAATATTATTAGTAAGTTCTAATATTACTATAAATATTTGTCAATTAGCTCCTTAACCAAAGACTTATACTCCACATCCGTACTTTCTTCAGCTTCAATCAAACATAAAGGTGGAAATAAAACACACCACCAATTATCACCTTCACCTTTGCCTAAAGTTACCAGTAAAGATTCATAATAACCTTCATCATAAGTAACCCCTTTATATTTCTTTTCTGGAAAATAATTTAAACCAAAACTAACTTCATAATTTTTGTCATACTTTTCCCTTTCTAAAACATCACCAACCTCCTTTTTAATTTCACCTAAATTATTCTCAATAATTTTCCTCGCATCATCACTACTTTTAGTATCCTTAAGTAAATTATACATCGAAACCTCCAATTCATCACGAACCTTTCCCTTAACCTCTTGGTCAAGATCCGAATTACTATTCGGTACCACCCTAATTCTAATTGCATCATCTGGAATTTCAATATTTTTAGCCATCACATCAGATATTATAAAATAAAATCCACAAATAAACATTAACAAAATGATTGTTCTCTTCATAAAAAAATCTACCCTCCTATCTAATCATGAGTAGATTTTCCAAAAAATATTCACTTATGATAATTTTCATTATTATTTATTTTAAAAGCCCTATATATTTGTTCAAGTAAACACACCCTAAATAATTGATGTGGAAAAGTCATATTAGAAAAAGACAAAGCATAATTACTGCGTTTCTTAATCGAATCATCAAGACCATAAGAACCACCTATAACAAAGACAATATTAGAGTAATTAATAAACGTCTTAGATAACTTAGAAGCAAATTCCAAAGAAGAAAGTTGGTTACCTTCAATTTCCAAAGTAATTACATAATCGTTATCCTTAATATGATTACTAATTCTAGCACCCTCAATCTTCAAAGCTTTTTCCCTATTAGCTTCATCCATAACCTCAATTATTTGAAATTTAGTATATTTAGATAACCGTTTAGAATACTCCTCTATCGCTTCACAAAAAAACTTTTCCTTAATTTTACCTACACAAATAACCTTAATCATAACTCAATAACATCCGTTCTTTCCTTTTGCTTAGCCACCAGCAAATTAGGAGCCTTTTTCCCACACTTCTCATAAGCTTTATAATAGGCTTCAATTGCTTTATTTGGACTATTGTTTTCTTCACTAAGGTGGGCCAACACAACCTTTTTCGTCTTATCAGACGTAAACTGTGATAAATAATAGGCACAATCCTTATTAGATAAATGACCCTTATCACCTAAAATACGCTGTTTCAAATGATAAGGGTATTTCCCATTCATCAGCATCTCAATATCATGATTACTTTCCAAAACATACATATCATGATTTTTAAGCTTATCATAATTGCGAATATTAATATAACCAGTATCAGTCATATACATAAGTGATTTACCTAAAGACTCAAATACATAACCATTAGAATCCGCGACATCATGTGAAGTTTTAACCGCAGTTACCCTTAAATCATCAATTAAAACCTCACCATCAATATAAACAAAATCATCAATAAACATTCCTAATTCTTCATCCATTTTTTCCGTAAAATAAACAGTCGAACCATACTTCTTTAGAAAAACACGCAGACCATTAATATGATCCGAGTGCGTATGGGTTATAAAAATTCTTTCAATTGCAGATGGCTCAACACCTATCTCTCGCAACCCCTTTTCAACATAGGCACAGCTCATACCAATATCAATTAAAGACCTCGTCTTGTCCGTTTCAACATAAGTGCAGTTTCCTTTACTACCACTTGCTAAAACACACACTTTCATCATCTATAACCCCCGGGATAAAGAATAGCCGGATTAACATGATTCCATTTTTGACCTTTCCAAACCTCATAATGAACATGTGGACCTGTTGAATCACCAGTCGAACCAACATAACCAATGACTTGACCACGTTCAACAATTTGACCTACTTTAACTGCAATTCTCGACATATGACCATAAAGCGTCATATAACCATTATTATGATTAATAACCACATAATTACCATAACTATAATGATATTCAGCTGTCATAACCACCCCATTATTAGTCGCATAAATCTTAGAACCATATCCAGTACCACTTATATCAAGACCAGTATGTAATTCACGACCTTTGCCAACTGGACTATTACGATAAACATATCCACTGCTAAGCGTCCAACCACTATCAGTTGGCCAACCCCAGTTTGTTAGACTTCCAACACCAGAAACATACTTGCTACCTTTCTTGACAATTTTATTTACTGGGCTTTTAAGAACCTGCTTGCCTACTGGATCAACATAAACAATTTCACCATTAATTTGTTTAACATTTTGCGAAACTCTTTCAAGACCATTTTGCCCTTCTTGAACAACCTTATCATCACCAATTAACAAAGAACTATCATATTGTTCTTCAGTTTTATAAGCACTCTCAATATCTTGAACAACATAACTTTCCTCAACAACACTTATTTTAGGATTTGTTTCCACAATCTTAAGCTGTTGTCCTGGATATAATAAATTATTTCTACTAGTTAAACTATCATTAGCCAGTAAAAGCTCTTCCGGATTAATTTTATTAGCAAAAGCCACACTCTCAACCGTATCACCAGCTTTTACCGTATAAATACTTTCTTTTGACTCATCACCATACATCAAATACTTACTTAAATCATTCGCATCAGTATATATTTTTTCATCAATTGGTATTTTCGACTCTTTAATCGTAATATTATCATCAACATAAACATTATCAATTATTTCACCAGTAGACTCAATAGTCATTTGATTATCATCAAGGTAATTGTTATAAGCATCTTCACCAACATAAGTATTAATTAAAGTTGTAACCGCCTTTTTAAATGTGCTTTTTTTAAGAACATTTATTTTTACCGATTTCGACTTTTTATCATTCTGATCATCATTGCTTTTAATCGTCATTTCATAACCTTGAATTGTAAATGAAGATTTCTTTTTTATTTTCTTATAAATATCCGAAACCGAACTCACATCACTAGAAAAAGTTGTAATTTTTTTGACAGTAAGTTTCTCAGGAGCATACACTTTCGATACTTTATATTTGTTTTTATAATATTGTCCATTTTCATCAATATAATTATCAAGCTCATTCTTATCTGCAATTGTTCCTAAAAGTTTACCATCTAAAAACACTTGATAATAATTATTAGGAATTGTTGTTTTCTTCGATTGAAAACCTAAAATACATACCCCCGATAATATAATTGCGAGCAAAATCACAATCAATATTTTTTTCATCCTATCACCTACTCATTATTACGTTCCATATTAAAGAACGAACTAGTATTTCTCTTAAACACTAAATCAACAGTCGCTGTTGGTCCGTTACGGTGCTTAGCAATAATAAATTCACTTTTACTCGTACTTTCATCAATTGCCGCTTCCTTATTATAATAATCATCGCGATATAAGAAAGAAACAATATCCGCATCTTGTTCAATAGATCCAGATTCTCTTAAATCAGAAAGTAGCGGCCTTTTATCCTCACGACCTTCAACACTACGTGATAATTGCGCTAAAGCAATTACCGGGATACCAAGTTCCATTGCCATCGTCTTTAAAGAACGAGAAATTTCTGAAACTTCTTGTTGTCTTTGACCAACATATCTAGATCCTCCACTAATAAGTTGTAAATAGTCGATAACAACCACATCTAACCCCTCACTTGAATTAGCAAGTCTACGACATTTAGCCCTAATTTCACTAACAGTCATCCCCGGGGTATCATCAACAAATATTTTCGTATCAGCTAATCTACTTATAGCCTCATTAACTCTTTTCCAATCTTGATGTTCAAGTTTCCCAGTTAATAATTTAGATAATTCAATTTGTCCAACAGAAGCCAACATCCTATTAATAAGCTGTTCAGCACCCATTTCCATATTAAATAACGCTACTGTTTTTTTCGCATTAATTGCCATATTCGTTGCTAAATTCAAAGCAAAAGCTGTTTTACCCATAGCTGGACGAGCTGCAATAATAATTAATTCATTATCATGAAAACCTTTAGTAATTCTATCCAAATCATAAAAACCTGTTGGAATACCTGTTATTTCACCTTTTTGTTTAGAAAGTTCCTCTAAATCAGCTTGAGCTTTAAACAAAACATCTTGAATAGTCCTAAATTCCGTACCCATTCTATTTTTTATAACATTTTGCATTTGCTTCTCAGCATCATCCAAAATGTCGCCAATATTATCAGTAGATGAAAAGCCATCACCAGCAATCTTTGTCGCTGTTTCAATTAAACTTCGCCTTAAAAAATTTTCTTCGACAATCTTTAAATAATAATCAACATTAGCTGCAGTAGGTACACAGTTTATAATTTCTGTTAAATATTCCACGCCACCAGTAGAGCCCAAAATCTTACGTTTATCGAGTTCCGCCGTAACTGTTGTGATATCAATTGGATTGCCTTTTTCAGCTAAATATTTAATAACATCAAATATCTTACTATGAGATTCCAAATAAAAACGTTCTTTAGTAACTTCTTCTAAAACTTTCTCTAACGCATATTTACTTAAAAACATTGAACCCAAAACTGCTTGTTCAGCATCTATATTGTGGGGCATTACTCTTTCATTCATTCTATCACCTTCATTTTAATAAATGAACTTTTACTTTAGCAACTACATCTTTATGTAATTCAATATCCACTTCCGTAATTCCTAAAGTATTAATTGGTACATCAATTTTAATTTTACGTTTATCAATATCAATACCTTTATTTTTTAGTTCACTAGCAATTTGTTTTGTACTAATAGACCCAAATACTTGATCATTTTTTCCAACTTTAACTTTAAAATCTAAAGTCATTTTAGAAAGTTTTTCCTTAACTTTATTTGCTTTTTCTTTTAATTTTTCTTCATTTTCTTTAGCTTCTTTATTTTGCTTGGCTAAAACTGCTTTACTACCTTTAGTTTCTAAAACCGCCAAATTATTTGTGATTAAATAATTACCATAACCATCTTTAACATTAATAATTTGTCCCTTTTTACCTTGTTTTTTAACATCATCTAAAAGTATTACACGCATTTTATCCCTCCATGACTACTTTTTTTATCATTTCTATAACTTCGGCGTTACTCTTATCAGCAAATTGGGCAGCCGCATCAGTCACATGGCCGCCACCTCCAATAGCGCTCATAATTACCGCCACACTTATTTTTCCCATTGAACGTGCACTCACGCCAATGTTTCCATTATTTAACTTGCCGACCGCAAATGAAACACCAACACCATCAAATCTCAAAAGTTCATCAGCTAAAATAGCCAAATCAACAGGGTCATTACAATTTTCATCTCCCATGTCACAAAGCAAATATCCATCTGCAATGAAATAGCTATTTTTAATATAATCATTTCTTCTGATTGCATCATCTTTAGATTCCTTTAACATTTCTTTTTTTAAAATCGCATCCGCACCTAATCTCGTTAAAACACCAGCCATTTTAAAAGTATTTTCAGTTGTTTTTAAACTATAAGAATGAGTATCTATTTCCATTCCCGCTGATAAAATTGTTATAATAATTGGATTTAAAACTTTATTTAAATATATTAAATATTCTGTTATTATTTCTACAATGCTTGACTTATTAGAATTAATATATTCAAAAATTGTATTCGAAATATGTTCAGAACTATTGGTGTGATGATCTATTACAAAAATATCTTTTATCTTATCTAATAACTCACTATTTTGAACTAACATTGGTTTTTGAGTATCTAAAACAATTAATAAAGTATTTTCATTAATAACTTCTAATACCTCTCTATATTTTTTAAAGTTAATATGAATATTATTTTCTTCTAATAGTTTTACCGCTTTTTCTAAAGAAAAATTAACTTTTTCATCAGGAAATACAACAAAACAATCCTTTTTAAAACTTTCTACAATTTTAGCTAAAGCTATCGCACTACCCATACCGTCCAAATCAGGATGTTTATGTGTCATTATTACAATGTTAGAATGTGATTTAATATTTTCCGTTAGTTTCTTAAATAGATAATCCATTTCATCCACCTCTAACTAACATTATACTATAAATTTGAATTAATGTCTTTAAGAACAAAGAAAAAAACTATTAATTCATAGTTTTATTCCAAATTAACTAACAATACCGAAAATAAAATAATAATATATAAATTTACATTAAAAT
>CAZZCM010000036.1:0-10006 GCA_964652445.1 uncultured Muribaculaceae bacterium
AAATATAACGATTAAATCCTAAATTTTCATATTGTATTATTTAACTTACTTAAATATGCCAAAAAATTTTTAGGATATTTGATAAAATGACAAATGAAAAAAATGCAAAATAACGACATAAAAGGACAAAAACTATTTCTATAACTAAAGTAAGTGAAACATCAGTAATTATGCCCAAAAAGGAAATGGATATGCGAAGATAATGTTGGTATTGCATAACTAATTTTATAGTGAACTATAAAGATTATAACTCGGTTGAGTTATTTTTTTTGAACTTTATTCATACAATTATTTGGGTGATATTATGGAATTTAATGTGGGTGATTTAGTCACACGTAATTCTTATGGAAATGATGTGGTGTTTAAAATTGTCAGTATTGATGGTGATGAGGTTATGTTAAAAGGTATGAATATTAGGCTGGTTGCTGATGCTTTGGTGGATGATTTAAGGAAACATACTGATGAGGATGTGGAGCATGAACAAGATTTTTTAAATCGTTTGGAGACAGTTCCCGATTTGAATAGGAATGATTATTTTTATTTGCCAGGCAAAATTTTACATATTGACAGTGACCCTGATTATTTAAAAAGATGTTTGGATTATTATAAAAAAATAAATATTTGGGCGATGGGAATTAAGGAAAAGGAAGAAAATATTGCGAGTAATATTTTCAACTTATTGGAGAAGTATAAGCCTAATATTGTTGTTATTACTGGACATGATGCTTATTATAAACGTAAAGGCAAGACTGATGATATTAAAGCTTATAAGAGTAGTTCCTATTTTTCTGATGCGATTAAAAAAGCAAGAGAATATGAAAGTAGCCATGAGAAGTTAATTATTATTGCTGGTGCTTGTGGTTCTTATTATGAAGAACTTATTAAAGCTGGAGCCAATTTTGCTTCTAGTCCTAAAAGAATTAATATTCATGCTTTGGATCCCGCAATTGTGGCGGTTAAAATGAGCTTATCTAATATTAATAAGGATATTGATTTAAAAGAGATTTTGGAAAAAACAAAATATGGTAAAGATGGAATTGGAGGGATTATTACGAAAGGAACAATGTATGTTGGATATCCTAGATAAAGGTGTATGTGATAATAGTATGATTAGGAAAGCTTTGGGTAATTATTTGGGTAAAGAAGTGACTATTAATTATAATTTAGGTCGAAATAAGTATGAATCTTATAGGGTTGTAATTAAAAATTTGTATAATCAGGTATTTTTGGTCGAGGTTTTAGATGATAATAAAAGTGTAAAATCCTTCTCATATGCCGACATTATTACAAAAACAATTAAAATTTTTGATAAATAGTTGTTTTTTCTTTTAAAATATTGTATACTTGAATTGTAATATAAGATCCAGAAGGGAGAGATTAACTTGAAAATTACATCAATAAACGTTAGAAAAATAGAAAAGGAAAATTCACGTATTCGTGGAATTGCATCTGTTGTGTTAGATGACTGTTTTGCAGTTCATGGAATTAGAATTATTGAAGGTGATGGTGGATTATTTATTGCTATGCCAAGTCGTAAGACTAATAACGATGAATATCATGACATTGCTCATCCAATAACTCAAGAATGCCGTAAGATGTTCGAAGATGCTATTATTGAAGAGTATAACAATTTAAAAGAAGATGAATAGTCTTCTTTTTTCTTGCATATAATTTCCTAGGAGGGAACATTATGGACAAGATGGATGCTATTTCTTCATTAACGCATTCGATTACACTTAATGAAAGAAAAAATATAATTATAACTGGAGTAAAGAAAATTGATAGTTTTGACGAAGATGAGTTTTATTTGGAAACAACGATGGGTGATTTAATAATTAAGGGTGAAGAACTTGAAATAATTAAGCTTGATACTTATCAAGGTAATGTTTCCATTAAGGGTAAAGTTGATAGTTTAAGCTATACAGAAAATGGAAAAAAAGATAAGGAAAGCGGAGTATTTACGAAGTTATTTAAATAATGGATTTATCAACGCAAATTATAACTTTACTTTTTTCTTTTTTATATGGAATCTTTTTTTCCTTATTTACAAACGTTAATTATAAGATAATTTATCATGATAAAAAATGGATAAAATTGTTAGGAACGTTTTTGGTGGTAATGATTGGAGTTTTGTTGTATTTTGTTTTGCTTCAAAAAATAAATTATGCGACCTTTCATCCTTATCTTTTGCTGATGATAGTTCTTGGTTTTGCTTTGGAAAAAAGAATTGCTAATTATTTTAAAAAATGATATACTTTTATTAGAATAATGGTGATGATATGGCAAGGAAGAAGATGTCAAAGACAGCAAAAAGGCGTTTAACTGTTATTACCCCAATTGTTATTTTAGCGATTGGGTATTGTGCTTTTACATTGGTTACGACAGCTGTATCTATTTATAACCTCAATGCTGAGGAGGCTTCTTTGAAGGAGGAGCTTAATGATTTGAAAGGTGAATCTAAGGATTTAAAAAATGAATTAAATAAACTTCAAGATAAGGATTATGTAGCTAGATATGCAAGAGAAAATTATCTATACACGAGAGATGGCGAATATGTCATTAAAGTAGATGATGATGATGAGAAAAAAGAGAACAGCAAATTTGAAATTACTGATGAGTATATTATTGGTGGGGCAATAGTATTAGGGTCATTAGTATTGTTTTACTTAATTGTTAAAGCAAGGAAAGGAAGAAAGGCTAAGAAGAAAGCTAAAAGGAAGAAATAAAAAAGTATAAACTGTGTTGGTTTATACTTTTTATAGTTTAAAGTCTTTGGTTTCGTTATCATTCATATCTTTACCATCGAAATATGGTTTTTGCTTGAATTTGAAAAATAAAGCGATTATATTTGATGGGAATCTTTTTACTAGTTTATTATAGTCGGTGATGATATCATTATAGTATTTTCTAAAGGCAACTATTTCGGCTTCTGACTCACTTAATGAGATGTCTATACGAGTGAAAACTTCACTCTTTTTTAGTTCTGGATGTTCTTCTTTATGTTTGTTAAATTCCTTAATAGCTTCATAAAGTTGTCTATCTAAATCGAAGTTTGATAATTTTCTTGATCTTAATTTGACGATGATTGTCATTATATCGCCTTTGATTTTTGTATTGGCCTTGATGATATCGATTGATTTGTTTAATAAATCAAATCTAGTTCTTAAGGTTGAATCGATATTGGCTTCTGCTTCATTTATTCTAATAATATAATTTTGGAAATTGTTATATGTATTTGCGATTAACAAGCCTATAATGAAGATAATAAAAAAACTTGCTAATGAAATGATTAATATTGTCATACTATCACCTATTAATCATTATAGCAAATTTAATTATGCATTTCAATTATTTGGATAAAATTCTTCACTTGAAATAATTCTTTCATTAAATTTTATATAATTGATATAAATCATTAGGACTAAATACCATTCTCCGGTTGTTGGGTCACTTAAAATTATGTGATCACGGCCTGATTGTTCAATAATACCTTTGAATATTCTATCACGCCATTCAGTTGAATCTGGATATGATGCGTATATTTCTACTTGTTTTCCTCTATTTAATCTTAGGATGTTTTCAATATATGATTGTTCAAATTGGGTGTCAGGGAAATTTTGCTGTATTTCTTGATTAGGCACATTATTTCCTCCGGTATATAATGGGGTACCTGGAAATGCGTTTTGGTTTACAAAATTATTATTCATAAAATCATCCTTTCTATAAAATATATTTAATGGGAATGTGAAATATGATATAATGTTAAGTATTTTATGGGACATTTTAACTAATGTTATTTGTATTTCTAAAAAGGATCAACAATTTAGAGTTAGGATAATGACTTTTTGTTAGAAATTTGTTACAATGTAGGAGAATAGAAGGTGAAAATATGAAAGTAAAAGTTGGTGTGTCAGCTAGGCATGTTCACTTATCTAAAGAGGTATATGTTGATTTGTTTGGTAATGATAGTATAGAGATTTTACGTGAATTAGATCAACCGGGACAATTTGCGTCTAAAAGTTTAGTTACTATAAAATGTGATGGAATAGAGATTCCGAGAGTGCGTGTTTTAGGCCCATTTCGTAATTATAATCAAGTTGAAATTTCAAAGACTGATGCATATAAGTTAAGGGTTAACCCACCGATTAGAGAATCTGGTAATTTAGATGGTAGTGCTCAGGTTACAGTTATTGGTCCTAAGGGTGAGGTTCATTTGGATAAGGGATTGATAATTGCAAATCGTCATATTCACATAACACCTAACGAAATGAAGGAATACGGATTAGATGGTTTAGATAAAGTATGTGTTAAAGTAGGTGGTGAAAAGGGCGGAATTTTAGAGAATGTTCATTTGAAAGTTAGTGAAGAAGCTGGCTATCGCTTACATTTAGATACTGATGATGCGAATGCATTTAATCTTCAGAATGATGATGAAGTCGAAATTTTAATGGAAAGAGGGTAATTACATGAAATTAAATGGTAAGGTTGCAGTTGTTACTGGAGGAGCAATGGGGAATGGTTTTGGAATTGCTAAAGTGTTTTTAAAGGAAGGAGCAAATGTCGCAATATTAGATTATTCTGATAAATTACAAAATGCTCTAGATGAACTTGATAATGAACATGTTTGTGGTTATAGAGTTGATATTCGTGATAATGAAAAGGTAAAGGAAGTCATGAAAAGGGTTAATAAAAGATTTGGCCATATTGATATTGTTGTTAATAATGCTGGTGTATGCCGCCTAGAAACTTTTATGGACATGGATGATGAACTTAGAAATTTTCATTTTGATGTAAATATTAAAGGCACTTGGAATGTTACTAAAGCGGCTATTCCTTACATGAATGGTGGTTCTATTGTGAATTTATCTAGTGTGACTGGTCCGATGGTGGCTGATAGTGGAGAGGTTGCTTATGCGACGACTAAGGCTGCTTTAATTGGGTTTACGAAGGGATTAGCAGCTGAGCTTGTAGATAAAAATATTAGGGTTAATGCAATTATGCCTGGCTATATTATGACGCCGATGGTTGAAGGAATTGCTAAAGAGTCTGATAGTGAAAATTCACAAAGTGTAATTGATGGCATTGCGGCTGGAATTCCAATGAAAAGGCTTGGAACAATTGAAGAACTTGGTAATTTAGCAGCTTTTTTAGCTAGTGAAGAAGCTAGTTATATCACAGGTCAAGCTATTGTTATTGATGGTGGTTCTACTTTGCCAGAAACGATGTCTGTAGGAGTTTAATAGCGGTAAATTTATAATATACATGGTTTTGAAAAATATATATAATTTATTGGTAGAATAGATGTAATAATGTTGTAGAGATTGTTATATCTACATCTTGATCTGTTGAATTAGTTTATCGGATTAAACTTGTGTTGGCGTCAAGTATCGCTTGAAAAGGCAACCTTTATGGTTGTTTTTGTAATGGTTAAAATTGCTTTTTACTGTTAATGCCAAGATTTTACCATACTTTCACTTATTCTCTAACAATTTAGAACAAGTTTCTTAATAAATTACAAATAAAAAGGATTTTCTTTTTTCTTTTGTTGTTCTTGACTGAATTTTGTTTATTTGTTAGAATAACAGTCAATTATATAAAAAGGAGGAATTTATATGGAACAAGCGCTTGAAACATTAGATTTATCTACAATTATTAATGAAATGTTTTTGGGTTATATTGAAAGAAAGAATTCAAAGACACTTTATGTTAGAAATAGTGAATTACCAAAACATTTAATTAGTTTATATTATAATCAAAATGAAAAGGATAGACGTTTAGATGATTTAAAAGAAAACTTTGTTAGTCAGTATATTTCTTGTGAGGCAATATTAGAGGATACTCATGAGAAATTTGAAAGTGAAGGGCTTAGAGCGATGTATGATTATATTCATTCTGAAGATATTAACTATCGTTTTGATATTTATACTTTGCTTGAATTACATAGAAAATTATATTCTAAGGCTCCATATCCTGAAGTTGGAGGATTGATTAGAAATTCTACTGCATATTTGGATGGGGCAGCTGTTGATTTGACTCCACCTGATAATATTCGTAGCGAGTTAAATGAAGCGGATGGTTTATTACATGAAATCTTGGAGTTAGGTAAACAAGTTCATAGTAATCATAATTTACTTTTTGAATATATTGAAAGATGTGTGTTATTAAAATGTAAACTTATAAAGATTCATCCTTTTGTTGATGGGAATGGTCGTAGTGTAAGAGGATTTATTAATAAATTATTTTTAAATGTTGGATTACCTTCTATTTATATTTGTGCGAATGAAACTGGGCAATATAAAAAGGCTATGAATCAAGGTATAATGGAAGGTGATTATAGTCATATTATTGATTTTTATTATTATAAAATATGTGATTCGATATTTGAATTAGATATTAAACCTAGGGTTTATGGAGAAGTTCCTTTTGGCAAAAGAATGCTTGAATATGTAAGTAAATATAAGGAAAATCTTGAAAAAGAGGGAATTACTTATCAAGATTGGGATAATTCTATTAGTTATGCGATGGAAAAGGAATTAACCTATGATGGGATAAATTGTGAATTATTTTCAACTGGACAATTTAATGAGAATGCTTTAAATCATAATTTTATAGTTGTTTATTATAAAGATAAGGGAGTTAATAAAAGGTTATTAATTGACCCAGTTTTTAGTGAATTATATGATGAAGGTATTGTTGGGATAAACTTTGATAATTCCAGTATGAAAGCCGCTTTTGATAATTTAGTTAATAATGGTATTACATCTGTTACGCATATTCTTTTATCGCATTATTCTCACTTTTTCAAGAGTTATGCAGATGTTTATGGTGAAAATCAGATGATTGTTCTTACACGCAAAAAAAGGAAAAGTTAGATTTTCCTTTTTAATTACTCGGTTTTTACGGTTGGGATGATATCGTCTAGTGTATATTTGTTTTTGGTTGGCTCTGTGCCCTTAATATAATATAGAATTTTGGCTTTGGTTTCGCTTGTTGCTACATTTCCACTTATAGGGTCGATAGCTACGCCAACAACGTTGTTTGGAGTTTCATACCATGTATTTTCTTTGTCTTTGAGGTAAGTTTCCATAATATCAACCCATGTATTTTTGATATTTGAACTGTCGGTGTTACTTACGTTTTTATTGTCATCATAACCGGTCCATAGACCTACTAAGAGATCTTTGTTATAACCAAAGATTAGATTATCGGTATCAGTTGTTCCACTTTTGACGGCATATTTTTTGGTCATTTTTGGTGAAATATTATAACAAGTTGGGGTGTTGTAATCGACGAATTCTTTGGCATATGTTGTGGTTAGTAATTCATTTAGAACATAAACAGTATTTTTGTTTAAAACGTTTTCAGGGTTTGGTTTATATTCATATAAAATATTACCTTTCATGTCGGTTACTTTGGTTATAAAAAATGGTTTTACTTTATTACCTTCGTTTGCTAAAGTAGCATATCCAGTCATCATTTCCATCATGTTTATTTCTTCGGCTCCTAAAGCGAGTGATGGAAGTTCTTCGACTTCTTTATTAATCCCAACTCTTTTTAACATGTTCGCCAGGTTGCTTTCGCCTAAAAATAGGTGGGTTTTGACGGCATATATATTATCAGAATAGGCAATTGCGGCGGCCATACTAATTGGTTTTTTGGGATATTCATCGTTGTAATTTTTGGGTGTATATGTTTTATCTCCTTCAAAAGTAAAGGTGGTTTTTTCACTTGTGAAAGTAGTTGACGGAGTAAAGCCGTTTTCTAAAGCTGAGTAGTATAGGAATGGTTTTATGGTTGAACCAACTTGTCTGGATGCTTTAGTGGCTCTATTATACTGGCTTTTATTGTAATCTCGCCCGCCAGTTAAGGCTAAAACTTTTCCGGTTTTTGGGTCCATGACAATTCCAGCTAGCTGAATATTATCGTTGGTTATGTTTTTGTTCGCACTTTCTTCTAAAGTCTTTTGGGCTTCAGTATCTAGGTTGGTATATATTTTTAATCCACCGGTGTCTAGAAATGATGCTGGAATAGAATCTATTTTTTCTAGTTCATCCATAACGGCATCTTGATAATATCGCATCATTTTTAGAGTATCTTTTTCTTCTTCGGCTTTGTATACCAGTTTTTCATTATAGGCGGATTCGGCTTCTTCTTTAGTGATATATTTATTGGCAACCATGGAATTTAAAATTGTTTTTTGTCTAGCTTTGGCTTTGGTTTCGTTGGTTAGCGGTGAATAATCACTGGGATTTTTAGGAATACCAGCTAACATTGTAGCTTCGGCTAATGTTAAATCTTTGGAGCTTTTTCCGAAATAATATTTGGAAGCATTTTCGATTCCGAATATTCCACCATAGTTGATAGTGTTTAGATAGCCTTCTAAAATATCGTCTTTGCTGTAATGGGCTTCTAATCTAATGGTTAACCATGCTTCTTTTATTTTTCGCTCCCATGTTTTATCGAAGTTTAGAAATAAATTTTTAGTGTATTGTTGGGTGATGGTAGAGGCACCTTGACGATTTTCTCCTGATTTAGCATTTATGAATAAGGCTTTTATGATTCTTAGAAAATCAAAACCTTTATGTTTGTAAAAGTTTTTATCTTCGGCGGATATAGTGGCATTTATTAGGTTTGGAGATATTTCTTTTAGTCCGATCCATTCTTCACTAGCAGTTCCAGTGTATAATTGTTCTTTATTATCGTATAGATAGTAGCCGTTGGCACCATCAATGG
The DNA here is from genome assembly GCA_964652445.1 of uncultured Muribaculaceae bacterium. Classification (GTDB taxonomy): domain Bacteria; phylum Bacillota_I; class Bacilli_A; order RF39; family UBA660; genus Coprosoma. The sequence continues at coordinate 8,734 of CAZZCM010000036.1, forward strand.
CTAGTTTTGGGGTTATTCTAGCGTATATATATAAGCCAAAGTATAGGAAGGTAAATACGGCGAGGATGCATATAATTGTTATTAGTGCTTTATGTTTTTTCTTTTGTTTTTTCTTTTGTTTTGCCATAATATCCTCCATTTCTAAAGTTATTATTGGAAGAATTTTAAAAATTATGAGTTTAAAATGTAAGAATATGGTTTTTAAGGCTTTTAAATTAATACTATTAGGAACTTGATTGCGTTATATTTAAACATATGTTATAATCGTTATAGATGGTAAGAACTTTTATATATATTAGGAACTAGGTCTGTAATAACTTGGAGTAAACCATAATGGAAATACATGCGAAAATAAGACATTGGAGCGTCTTATCAAAATAAATTAGGGTGGGATACTAGTTTATGTGTGGAACTAAAGGCTTCTATGAAGTGGAGAAGGCATGTGAAAATTTTTGAATAAAATAAGAAAGTAGGGATAGGATGAAAAAAATATATCTAATATTGTTTAGTGTACTTTGTTTTTTTACGATAGGGACAGTAAAAGCTAGTACTTTAGACAGCATAAATACAACCGTGTTTATTGATGAAAATGGAAATGGTGATGTTACCGAAGTCTGGAAAGTCAACATTGATGAAGGAACAGAACTTTATCACTCTTTTGGAAATATGGAAAATAGAGGAATAACTAATTTTACTGTATCAAGAGATGGTCTAGAATATGAAAATTTAACAAACTGGGATCCGAGTTGGGCTAAATCTACTAAAAACAATAAAAATGGAATCAATTATACTAATAATGGATTAGAACTTTGTTGGGGAATAGAATATGGGTCTCATACATATACTGTAAAATACACCATAGAAAACTTAGTATGGCAGTATCAAAACAATCAAATTTTATATTTCACATTCTTGCCAAAAGATATGGATCCAGCACCTAACGCATTTAGTTTAACTATTAAAGGCAATGAATCATTTTCTGATATAAAATATAGTTCATATGGTTTTGACAGTACAAATACATTAACAGATGGGCAAATAAATTTTACAAGCAATGAAAGAATGAATTCAGATGAGTATGTAGTAGCGTTAATAGGCTTCCCTAATGGAACATTCACACCTGCAATAACAAAATCAGGTACTTATGAAGATGTTGTGGCTGAAGCTCTTCAAGGCGCTAAATTAAATGAAAGGGAGTCATTTATAGATACGATTTTTCCAATTATATTTGTTCTATTATTTTTTGGAGTTATTGTGTTTGTGGGAATAAAAG
>CAZZCM010000037.1:0-9700 GCA_964652445.1 uncultured Muribaculaceae bacterium
GTTTCAACTAATAAAAAACCCTTGTTATTCATTTTTTTCATGTTTCTGCTCCTTTTTTTATTGTAATTATTCTAAATACATTATATAATATATCTAGGATAAATGCTAGTCCTTAAAAATAAAAAAAGATAAAAAGAGGAGTGGAAAAATGCTAAGAAATTTTGATTTTAACTCAACACCAATTGTTGATGTTGTAAATGATATATTAGTGGATGCAGCTAAGAAAGGGGCCTCAGATATTCACTTCGATCCATATGAGAAATATATGTTAATACGTATTCGTATTGATGGTGATTTGTTTGATTACGCGAAAGTTCCAAATAATATTAGGAATTATTTGATTACTCGTATTAAAACAATTTCGAAAATGAATATTACTGAAACTCGTAAACCACAAGATGGAGCAATTAAAGCTACTTTGCAAGGTATTGACTTAGATCTTCGTGTTTCTTCTTTACCTGTTAGTCATGGTGAAAAGGTAGTTATTCGTATTTTGGATTACTCAATGAGTTTGGCTGGTATTGAAGAATTAGGTTTTAGTGAAGAAAATTATAAGAAGTTATTAGAAATGATTTCAGTTCCGAATGGTATTGTTTTAGTTACTGGGGCTACTGGTAGTGGTAAATCAACGACTGTTTATTCTGTCTTACAACATTTGAATAAATCAACGACTAATATTATTACAGTTGAAGACCCTATCGAAATGGATATTAAGGGTATTAATCAAGTTCAGGTTAATAGTCAAATTGGTCTTACTTTTGCTTCGGCTTTACGTTCAATATTACGTCAGGACCCTAATATTATTATGATTGGAGAAATTCGTGATACTGAAACAGCAAAAATTGCGGTTAGGGCTTCTATTACTGGGCATTTGGTTTTATCTACAGTTCACACTAATAATTCGTTAAATACGATTGAGCGTTTAATTGATATGGAAGTTCCTAAATATTTATTAGCTTCAGCTTTGGAAGGTATTGTTTCGCAAAAACTGGCTAGAAAATTATGCCAAAATTGTATGACTAAAAGAAAAACAACTGATTATGAAAAGGAAATTTTTAGGGCTAGTTTAAATAAAGAAGTTGATGAAATTTATGATGCTGAAGGTTGTGAACAGTGCCATAATGGATATTCAGGTCGTATTGCGATTCAAGAGGTTTTATTAATTAATCAAGATATTCGTGATGCTTTAAGTGAAAATGTTCCTAAAGAAAAACTAAGAGACATGGTTTATGGCTCTGATGTTACAACCCTACTCCAGGATGGATTAAATAAAGTTGTCGAAGGAAAAACTACTTTTAGTGAAATTATTAAATTAATTGCTTTAGATGATGATGATAAAATTAATAATAATATTTTCTTGAAAAAGGCCTTTTCTAATTCTAAAAAGGAGGCTATTGAAAAGGAGACTACTTTACAAACGAAATCAGATGATTTATTGGTGGCTTCACAAACACCAACTACAAATAATATGATTGAAGAATTATAAAAGCCTTTAGTTTTGGTCTAAAGGCTTTTTAGTTGTTGCTTTTTGTGTATGTTTTTGCTTTGGTTAATGGCAGACTTTTTTCAGCTATTTTGCCGTCTTTAATATAGCCTTTTAAGAAATAAAGTTTGTCTAGGGTATTACTAAAAAGTATATCGGCTAAGACGAAGGCTTCTTCAATGTTAAGATATTTATTATACTTGGCAACAACGGTATTGGTTAGCTCTCTATTTGATTCTACTTTTTTTAAGTAATAATCAATTAATTCTTCATCATATCTTTCACTACTTACTGATAGTAACAAGTGGATAAAGAAATTAATGTTATTTTGCCAAATAATATGGTTTAAGGTTCCATTTGGTACTCGAAATTCTACAGTATCTTTTAGACCTAGTACTATATTCAGAAAGTTTAGCCCATTATATCTAAAGGTTGGGTTTTCTTTATATCCCATACGTTCTGCTATGTGGGGATCTTTATGGCATAATAAGTTTAGTACTTCTTCATCTGTGGTTGGGTTATGTTTTTTGATTTTTTGGGCGATTGGAAGGGCATATGATGATACTCCAGGTCTTATGTTTATATATTCCCCCGCCGCAAACCGATAAATTATTTTTTCGAAAGCTGAATATAGTCTTACTAATCTTAAAATATCCCCTTCTTTTAGAAGATTAGAGCTTCCATGAATATGTCCTGATGTGTGATAAGATGTGGTAGCGCCTGAATAATTTTGAAAGTCTATAATGGCTTTTTTTATTGTTTCCCAATTTTCTTTGGTATTGGTTAGAATTGGGGAAATTAATTCACCGGCGCAAACTTTATCATCAAAATCTTCGGGAGCAACTATGAACGTCTTGGCAGTTTGATTTTTTATGTCGTTATAATAAACCATATAATCGGTTTGTTTTACTGATTCTGTTAGCTTTTTAACTATGGCTTCTATTTCGATACCAAATGTAATATCGGAAGGGAAATTTAATGTATGACGATATTCTAAATAAAAATTTGATAAATAATTTATTAGTTCTTTTTTACTTTTTTGATTTAAAGTGTTTAATATCAGATTTTCTTCCATATGACCCCTCATTTCCTAGCTATTATAACATTATTTGAAAAAAGGTCAAATTAAAAGAAAAAAACACCATAATTTGGTGATTTTACTTTTGTTCTATAAAAACCATAGGGGTTTATTTTATTGGTAGCCTGTACGGAATTCGAATCCGTGAATGTCGCCTTGAGAGGGCGATGTGTTAAGCCACTTCACCAACAGGCCATAATGTCTTTTTGAAGACATTATAATTTTAACACTAATATTATTTTTTTACAAGTTTTTTACTTTGATTAATTGTTTTTCTCTTGGCCTATTTTGAGGTATTTCTTCATTCAAATAATTAATTACTTTAGAAACATCACTGGTTTCTAATAAATGACTATCTTTTGATAGCTGTCCTCTATCAAATAATAAATGTTTACTTATGTTGTTCGTTGTTAAATATGTCTCAATAGCGGTTTCTAATGTTTGATTGGCATTAGTAACAATGGCATCATAAAAGGAAACTCCTAAGTTTTGTAATATAGTAACATTAAATGCTTTTGGTGAAACTAATGTTATTTTACAATCAGTGTGACTTAAAATCTCGTTAATAACATCTAAAGCCATGTTTTCTATGTCTCTAATATCTATAAATATGGTTTTATATGGTTTTGATTTTATATTAACATAACTACTTAATCTTTGATAGTTTAATATCTTGTGTCTTCTTAATCTAATACCTTCTTGGTATTTGCCAAATGATTCGTATTTTTTATAGTCCAGATTTCTTTCTTCTATAAAAACGGTTAAAAGTGAGGCTAAACTAGATAAACTAAAAACTAGCTGAAGTGGATTTGGAAACAAAGTTACGGATGTATGAACATCATCTAAATCGATGATTTTTATATCGCCATTTATATCACATAAAATGTTTGGTAATCTATAATCTTTTGGATATATTTGATGGTCGGTTAGTTCTTTAGCGTTTCTGATAAGTTGTCTACTTAAACGAATTTTTTCTTCGGCTGATGTTTCTTTCAAAATTTTATTAAGTGGTGTCCCTTCTATATATGGATAAGAAACACCACTAAATGTGTTATTCATATATACTAAATCATCTATTAATGGTGTATATTTTATTTTGTTAGCTCTCATTTTAATTAATATAAATTTTTTTCTTTTTAATTGTAAACATGGATTTTTTGTACTATGCTGAAAAATTGTCTCACGATATATCTTAATAGATTTATCCCCACTTTTATATACACTACCATAAGCACCTTTGCCTAAGCTTTTGTCGAAATCTCTATAACTCGTGATTTCCATTTAATCACCACCAAGTTTATTGACTATTTGAAAGAAAAACTAGATAATTAAATATCTAGTAATTATCAAAATGGTAGCGAGGGTGAGACTCGAACTCACAACCTACCGGGTATGAACCGATTGCGCTAGCCAGTTGTGCCACCTCGCCATATGACAACGTATTAATTGTATCAAATTTAAAAAAATTTTACAATACTTTTTTGGTTTTTCTTCTTTTTTAATTTATGTAAGTAAAATAGAGTTATACCTATTTTGTTTTTCATTTTATGATTGTTTATGAATAATGCTATAATTGATTTTGGCTTTAAATCAAAAATCAAAAAGGATTAATCCCTTTTGATGAGTTGTTTTCCTTTACTTTTTTGGTGTTGTAAAGTATATGCTTTTAAAGTGTTTTTCATAAGTTCTAAAACAGTTAATTGACCTACTCCACCTGGAACAGGAGTAACATAACTAGCTTTAGAAACAACATCGTCGTAAATAACATCACCATGAAGTTTACCATCTTCACCTCTAACTGTACTAACGTCGATAACGATAGCGTCTTGTTTTATCATTCCACTATTTATGAATGGCTCTTTGGCACCAGCGGCAGTTACTAATATATCAGCATTTTCAATATAACTTGTTAGATTTTTAGTTTTAGTGTGACAAATAACTGGTGTAGCATTGTATTCTAATAACATATGGAATAATGGTAGTCCAACTAATTTGGTTCTACCGATGATTGTAACATTTTTACCTTGGAGATTATCTAGTCCGATACATTTATCTAAAATACTCATAACACTTTCAGCTGTACATGGTCTTAGCCCGTTTTCTTTTCCAACTATTCTACCTAGATTTTCATTTGTAAGTCCATCGACATCTTTGATTGGACTTATTTTATTAATTATTAAACTTTCATCTAGATGTTTGGGAAGTGGTAATTGAACCATTATTCCATTAATACTATCATCTTTATTTAAAGAATCGATAATTTCAATAATATCTTCATTGGTTACACTATTTTGAAGTAAGATATGTTGGATATCTAGACCAATTCCTTCGCCAGCTTTCATTTTATTTCTAACGTACACATCGCTAGCGCTGTCACCTTCGACTTGAATAATTCTTAAACTTACTGTTTGGTTAGAAATTTGTTCTTGAAGTTGTTCTAATCCTTCTAATTTTAACTTTCGACAATCTACTGTGTTCATGATCTCACCCTCTTTATATATAATTTTAGCATAATTAAAAGAAAAATGAAACTACTTTGGCAAATAAGCTTTGTGTTAATGGGGCAGAATATATAAAGTTAGGATTGTCTTGGTTTATGGCTTTGACTATTTTATTTACAATAGAATTTAGTTTTCTTTTTTCAAATAGTTTTAATACGATATTTTCTGATTTTCTAATTAGCTCGATGTGATAATTGAAGTAAGAATTAACATCCATGAAATCATATTTTTTTTCAAACATTAATTTGTTAAAACCTGTATTATATAATCCTGGGAGTATTAAAACAATATCTATTTTTTCTTTTAATAGTTTTAATTCTAAATTGAGAGCTTCGGCTAATTTTATAATGCTAGCTTTAGTGGCTGAATATGATCCAGCAAATGGCATGGGGACTTTTCCAGCTAAGGAACCCATAATAATTATTTTGCCACCAGCTTTTTCTATCATTTTTTTTAAAATTATTTGGATAACTTCGAAGTTAGAAAAAACGTTGGTTTGGAAATTGTTTTTAAGTTTTTCTATTGGAAGCTCTAATATGGAACCACTTTCAGCTATGGCTGCATTACTAATTAAAATATCAATGTCTAAGTTTTTTAGTTTTAGCAAATCTTTTTTATTTGTAATATCTAATTTAAAACATTTTATATTTTTTTTATTTTTATATTTGTTTTTGACGGCTGTTAGTTGACTTTCAGTATGAACGGTAACATAGATAAAATAATCATCTTTTATTTTGTCTATTACTTTGGCCATAATTCCGTTTCTAGCGCCTGTAATTAATATTTTTTTCATTTTTATCACCCAATATTCAAAAAGAGGAGGTCAACAGTTAATGCTAACTCTTGGCCACCTCAATTTTACATCATATCTTCTAACGCTTCATTTGCCTTTTGTTTTGTTTGTTTAAAGGCTTTTGTCATGGCACATTTTACTGGCTCTTTATACTTTTGATAAGCTAGTGTGGCCATACTTCCCATAGCCATTAATGCTATGTTTTTCATACTATTCATGTTCACTATATCACCTACTTGCTAGAAAAATGATGGTATGAATTAACATACATTAATATAATTCCATTAATTTTTAAATTTATACATTAATTTTTCTAAAAGATGAGAATTTCTTATATATTCGTTATTATTGTAAATACTATCGGTGAATGCTTTGACTTCACCAATTAAAATTAATTTTTTCTTAGCTCTAGTAATTCCTGTATAAATTAATTTACGATAGAGCATTCTTCTATATGAGGTACAAATTGGCATAACTACTACTTCAAACTCGCTTCCTTGAGCTTTATGAATACTGATTATAAATCCATGTTTTATTTTGTTAAAATCTTTTGGAGTATATTTTACGATATTGCCGTCGAAATCGACGTGAATTTCGTTTTTGCCACTGTTACTGGTATTACCATATTTAATATATTTTATAACACCAATATCGCCATTATATACGTTGTCTTCTGGCATATTAACTAACTGAAGTATTTTATCGTTTTCTCTAAAAATAACAGCACCTGAGGTTATTTCTCTTTTATTTATATCTTTTGGATTAAACACTTCTTGTAATTTTTTATTTAGTAAGTCAATTCCATTTTCGCCTTTATACATTGGGGCAAGTATTTGAACCCGTTTATAGTCGTAACCTTTATCTATTATTTGTTTGCACAGATGCATTAAATTTTTCTTTATTGATGGTGAGGTACATTTTAAAAATGTATAATCGTTTTTGGTTTCTAGAAAGCTCTCGCTTAACTCACCTTCTTTAATTTCTTGGGCTAAAGTGGTGATATATGAGTTTTCGTCTTGTCTATATAAATGGTCGAGATAAATGGTGTCAATAACCTCGCTTTCGATTAGGTCTTTTAAAACTTGTCCAGGGCCGACACTTGGTAATTGGTTATAGTCGCCAACTAAAATTAGCTGGATATTACTGGTTAGTCCTTTAAATAAGCTATCGAATAATGATATATCTATCATACTTACTTCATCGATAATGACTAGTTTGCATTTGACTTTATTTGTTTCATTTACCATGAATTCGTTTGTATCTTTGTTCCATTTTAAAAATCTATGGATAGTTGAAGCTGGCAATAAGGTTGATTCGCTCATTCGCTTACTAGCTCTTCCGGTTGGGGCCAGTAAAGCAAGCTCGTTTATTAAGTCATCATAATCTAATTTATTTAGTCTTGAATATAATTCGGTTATGGCTTTGATAATTGTTGTTTTACCAGTTCCTGGACCACCAGTAATAATTAAAATGTTATTTTTTAATGCTTTGATGATGGCTTCTTTTTGTTTGTCATTATATATAATATTATACTGTTTTTCCATTGCTTGAATTTGCTTTTCTAAATTAGGTATTTGTTTGGTTGGTTTGTTTACTAAAGTATATATCTTGTCGGCAACATTGGTTTCGGCTTTATAAATATCGGTTAAGTAATAGGCATCTTTTTCGATGACAATTTTTCCTTCATCAGTTAATTCTTCAAAATATTTTTGGAATGTTTCAGAATCAATTAATATTCTAAGGGTACTATTTACGGCTTTGATGATGGTGTCTTTGGTTAAATAAACATCACCATTTTGATATATTAAATTATTCATGGTGTATATGATAAAGGCTTTTATTCTTCTTTTGTCTTCTGACATAATACCTTGTTTTTTAGCTACTAAATCTACTTTATGAAAGGATATTTCACTGATATCATCTGTTAGTTTATAAACGTTTTTGTCGATAACATCCATAGTATAACTTTTATATTCATTATAGATTAACAAGGCATCTTTTGTGGAGAAACCTAAATCGTTTAATTTGACAATCGTTTGATGGCTTTCTTCGTATTTGGCTAGATTATTGGATATGCTTTTTGCTTTTTTTTGGGTTAACTTGGGAACTAGGTTTAAACATGATGGATTTTCTAATATCTCGTCAAGGGCATTTTCGCCTAGGGTTTCAACTATTTGTTTGGCAATATTTTCACCAATTCCTGGAAATAAATCGCTGGATAAAAATTGTATCATTCCTTCTTTGTCAGTTGGTTTTACTCGTTCATAGGCTGATACTTGAAATTGGAAACCATATCTGGGATGATCAACTTCTTCACCGTAAAAGATATAAGTATCATCTTCGGTTAATTCATGAAAATAACCGGTAAAAGTTATTGTTTTGTTTATGCGTCTTTCTAAGTCTTTACTGTTTGTTTCGCGAACTTTAAAAAGTCCGATAACGTAACCTTTATCGGAACTATATATACTTTTTCTAAAGTTTCCTTTTATATATGATTGCATTGTATCACCTTTTACATTATAAGAACAAAAAGGCCTATTTACTAGTACCTTTACATTTGAGTTATTTTATATAGTCTTAGGACTACTAGATTGTTCTTGAACACTGTTTGAATAACTGCCGGCTAAATCATCGGCATTTACTCCATTATACTCTTTAAATGTTTTTCCATCTTGATTGCAGAAAAACGCTTCTCCATTATTGGATATTTGGAGATTGTATTCGCCGTATACTTCATCTGGCAAGTCTACGGTTTCAGCCAAAGCAGTGGCTTCTTTAAAAGCATCATACTGGCTCATGGAAAGACCGACGGTGGCACCACCAATAGAAGCAGCTAAAGCAAGCGCTACTACGGCTTTTAACATGGCAACTGTTTTTTTACCATCATAGCCTACTAGTCCACTTCCAGTTCCACCTGTTGTTATCTCTCTAAATCTTTTATCCAAAAAGGCAGCCTCTTGAGTAAAATCATAACGTTCGGGTCTTCTTCTTTGCCATTCTATGTATTTCATTTGTCCGGCGTGCTTTCCTCGTGGTTTAAGTTCACGTTCGTGATTTTTATCAATTTGTCTTATGAAATTATCGGTTTTTTCTTCTAGTGTTTGGCTGGTAGATTTACTTAAACCTCCATATAATGTTAATCCATTTGAATTATCTTCCATTTTTTCACCCTCTATGATAAATTTTATCATTTATAAATATTTTTATCTTGAACGACTATATCTTTCTTGGATTGATTGTTCTAATGCTTGATTTTCTTCTTCGATTTGTTTTTGACTTTCTTCGACTATCTCTTTAAGTTTTGCATTTTCTTCTTCATCTAAAGCTCGTTTTGTTTGAATTTGTTCTTGAGTTAATCCAGCATCAAATTCGGCTTGTGTTGGCACGATATAGTCATCTTGTTGTTCTAATGTTGTTGTATCATTATGTTCTATTTCGGAAGCTGAATATTTAGCCACAAAACCACCTAATGTACCAGCAATGACTATAGCTAATCCAGCATTTATTAGTTTTTGCCATCTTTGTTTTTTTTCTATTTTGTTTGCAATGGCGATTGTTTGTCTTCTCTGTTCGGCTCGCATTCTGGCCTCGGCTCTAATTTCTTCTCGGTTTTCAGCTACAGCATTACTGTCCATATATCTATCATCTGATATTTTAGCATGTTGCCCTCTTATACCGTGATTGCGATTTATTTGATTTATAAATTCATCGGCTTTAGCTTCGATATTTGGAATTGAAGCTGTATCTATTTCACTTTTTAATTCTTCAAAGTTTATCTTTTCCATTTTCTCACCCTCTATAATAGATTTTATCATTTATAAGCTGTTTTTGTCAATTATTTACAC
>CAZZCM010000038.1:0-9252 GCA_964652445.1 uncultured Muribaculaceae bacterium
TTTTCAAAAAAATCATATCAGAAACCAGAATAACATTATATATATATTTAACACTAAAATAACACCATCTATAACATAATTAATTACTCCAATTAATTATGTTATTAGAATAATCAATCAAAAATACAACAATTTTCCACAATTAAAATCACACACAAAAAAATAAATCTTTTTTTTACCACATTTTTTCCACCATATTTTCATACTAATTTACATCACTTATTTCCCTTTTTCAACATATGTGGATAATTTCAAATTTATTCATAATGTTGATAACTAACTTTTCCACAAATTCTGTGGAAAAATATCTAATTTTCGTGAAATTTTACCTTTTTCCACAATGTGGATATCTTTTTTTTGCTTTTTTCTACCATTTTAGTAGAATTTTCCCTAAAAATAATGTAAAATAATGTTAAGAAATTTAAATAAAATTAGTGGGGGATACTTATGGATTTTGAAAATATTTGGAGTATCTTTTTAACCAAAATAGAAGAAAAAGTCAAACCTATACTTTTCCAAACATGGTTTAAAGATACTAAACTTGTAAATTTAACCAATGATACAGCAATAGTCAAAGTATCATGGGATGTTCAAAAAAAACATTTAAAAGAAAATTATAATGAATTAATCAAAGAAACCTTTATGGATGTTACCGGTTCAATATTTAAATTTGAATACATAACCGAAGAAGAGTCAGAACAAAAAGAAGAAAAAATCAAAGAAAATAACGAAGCCATCTTCGAAAGTGGACTAGATAATAAATATAATTTTGATAACTTTATTTCTGGAGAAAGTAACAAATTTGCCAAAGCTATCGGATTAGCTGTAGCAGAAAAACCAGGAAGTATGTATAACCCATTATTTATATATGGAAATAGTGGACTAGGTAAAACTCACTTAATGCATGCCATTGGAAATTATATTACCGATAATTCAAATAAAAAAGTCTTATATGTAACTAGCGAAAAATTTGTTGACGACTTTTTAAGTCTATATCGAAAAAACGAAAATAATTTTAAAGCTGTGGATAACTTTAAAAAAAAATATCGCGATATCGACGTATTAATGATAGATGATATTCAATATTTAGAAATAGCCAGTAAAACTCAACAAGAATTTTTCAACACCTTTAACGAATTACACACCAAAAATAAACAAATAATAATTTCTTCAGATAGATCCCCAGATGACTTAAAAAAACTTGAAGAAAGATTAAGAACAAGATTCAATTGGGGCCTTACAATCGATATCCTGCCACCTGATTTTGAATTAAGAATGGCTATTTTAGATAAAAAAATAGAAGCCCAAGGCATCAGCAGTTTTGTTCCACAAGAAGTAAAAGAATATATTGCCAATAACTGTAGGACTGATATTCGAAAACTAGAAGGGGCCTTAACTAGAGTATTTGCCTATGCAACTATTATGAATGGATCAGAAATAACCATTGAACTTGCCATCGAAGCTTTAAAAGATTATATCGGAAAACACATAATATCAAAAAATAACATTGATAAAGTTATCCAAATAGTTGCCGATAACTACAATATAACAGTAGATGATATCAAAAGTAAAAAAAGACTAGCTAAAATAGCAGTACCAAGACAAATAGGAATGTATATATGTCGAACTCATTTAAAAGAATCCCTACCTAAAATTGGTAGTGAATTTGGTGGTAAAGATCATACAACCGTTATGCATTCAGTCGATAAAATAAAAAGAGAAATTGAAAAAGATAAAAATCTCGAAAAAGAAATAAATAAATTAATTTCCAAAATAGGATAGGGGATAATTCTTCTTTTTCCACACTTTATAAACATTCCAAAAAATAGAAAAAACTCTTATTTTAAAAAGGAAAATTAACTTTTCCACATAATCCACACCAATAATAAAAATAATATAAATAAATAAAAATAAAAGGAGAAAACAAATATGAAATTAGAAATTAAACAAGAAGTTCTTTTGGAACATTTAAACTACGTAATAAAAGGAATATCCACAAAAAATTTAAGACCAATTTTAAACTGCATTAAATTTGAACTAACTGATGAAGGTCTATATTTAATGAGTACAGATAATGAAATTGCTATAAAAACATTTATCGATAAAAGCCAAATAGAAAAAATTGATACCTGTGGAAAAATAGTTGTATCCGGTAAATACATATATGAAATAGTAAGAAAATTACCAAATGAAATAATTAATATCGAAGAAGTAATTGATTCTAAAATATATATAACCACCAGCAACTCATCATTTAATTTAAACTGTAATGATGCTACCGAATTTCCAAACTTAGAATTAGAATACAAACAAGAGCCAATAATTCTAAATCAAAAAGTATTTAAAACAATTATCAATCAAACCGCTTTTGCTACTTCAGCAGGAGAATCAAGACCAGTATTAACTGGTATCAATTTAAAAATCACCCACAACATCATGGAATGTACAGCCACTGATTCTTATCGATTAGCCATCAAAAAAATAGAATTAGCCAAAGAAACCACTGAAAACATCAATATTATAATTCCAACTAAGAATTTAAATGAAATCGTAAAATTAATGAATGAAACCGAAGACAATTTAGAAATGCATATTTTTAACAACAAAGTTATCTTTAAATTCAGCACTCTTACAATAATGACCAGGTTAATAAGTGGAACTTATCCAGATACATCAAAACTAATTCCAAAAGAATTTTCCTTAACTATGCAAGTAAAATTAATAGATTTCTATAATGCAATCGATAGAGCTTCATTATTAACCGATGAAAGCGACAAAAACACCATTAAATTAGAAAGTAAAGGTAATACAGTAATTATATCATCAAATATCCCTGAAATCGGAAACGTCGAAGAAAAAATTACTGTGGAAAAAAATAATGAAGATAATATTAAAATCGCCTTTAATTCAAAATTTATGCTAGATGCTATCAGGGTATTAGAATCAGATGAACTAGAATTATTATTTAATGGCGAATTTAAACCAATAATTATGAAAAATCCCGAAAGTGATGATTTAACTCAATTAATTTTACCAATTAGAACTTATTAAAATAGGTTCTTTTTTTGTAATTAAATATCAATCTTAACAAAATCTTTTAATTATTTTTAGCATTCGACAAAAAGTGATAAAAATCGACAAAGAAAATGTGTATAAGAAGATTGTCAGATTTTTTGTCTGAAAAAACAGGGGGGAAAAGAATGAAAGATTATGAAATAACTAGTGAAACATGTGCATTAATATCTATTAGTGAAAATGAAACTGAAATAATTGAATTAGGAAGGCAATTTACTATAAAAGACAGCCTAACAGCTATTTTAAATAAAAGTTGTGAATTTTATGGCTGCACCCTAGATGGAAGAATAAAAGGAAGCCAACAGCAGTTGGGAATGAAATATAAAATTCCAATTATTATAGAAAATACCAAAGAGATAATATTTTTTCCAACATCATCATCAAGAATAGAAGGTTGTAGTTGGATTTCCTTAAAAAATATCAAAAATTATAGTCCAACAGAATTTGGTTCCATCGTCGAATTTCTCGATAATAACAAACTAAAATTGCCTATATCATTTGAATCACTAGAAAATCAGATATTTCGAGCAACTCAACTAATGTTAATTTCACGAAAACGAAGTAAAATGAAAAAATAGACTCAATCAGTCTATTTTTTGCTTTTTTTAGCCATTTTTATGGTATAATGGTTATAGGGTATAGGAGTACTATTAAGGTAGTTTTTTTTCGCTACAGTCCAAAAAAAACGAAAAGAGGGAAATCATGATACTAAAAAACATCGAAGTTAAAAATTTTAGAAATTATGAGAGCCTTCAAATCACCTTAAATAAAAACACCAACATTATTTACGGTGATAACGGTGGGGGGAAAACAAATATATTAGAAAGTATTTTTGTCTTGGCTTTAACTAAATCACATAGAGCTATCTCCCAAAGTGACTTAATAACAAACGGAAAAGAAAATGCTTTAATAAAAGGGACTATACTAAATGAAATACCTTATAATCTTGAACTGACTTTAACCAAAACCAAAAAGCAAGTCAAAATCGATAATAATCCTATAAATAAAATAGGAGAGTATATAAGTATGATGAATATCATTATTTTTTATTCAAACGATTTAGAGCTTATTAGAGGTTTTCCAAGTAACCGTCGTAAATACTTAAATTTACAATTAAGTCAAATATCACAAAATTACTATAATACTTTAAATGATTATATGAAACTATTAAAAATCAGAAATGATTATTTAAAGAAAATAAGTAATAATGAACAAATAGATGAAGGTTACTTTGAAATCTTAACAGATTATCTTATTGAAAGAAGTATTTTTATATACCAAATGCGTGCCAAATATATTGAAAGACTTAATAAGATTTGTCCTCAAATATATAAAAATATAACTGGAATCGATAATTTTCAAATTAAATATTTACCATCCGTACCATTAGAAAGTATGGAAAAAGAACATATAAGGTCAGAAATGAAAAAGACATTAAGTGAAAGTATCGAAAAAGAAATTAAATTAAAATCAACACTTTTTGGACCCCATCGTGATGATTTCGACTTTATCTTAGATGGTGAAAATCTAAAAAATTATGGTTCGCAAGGCCAACAAAGAGTAGCCGTTTTATCACTTAAATTATCAGAAATTCAGATATTCAAAGATTATAAAAAAAATAATCCAATAATTTTATTAGATGATGTTTTTAGCGAATTAGATAATGATAAGAAAAATAATTTATTAAAATATATCGATAATGATATGCAAGTAATAATAACGACAACAGATTTAGATAATATCGATGACAATTTAAAAAATAAAGCTAAATTAATCAAAATAAAACATGGAAAAATAGTAGAAGAGGTGGAATAATGGAAGAAAACAAAGAACATTATAATGAATCCGATATTCAAGTATTAGAAGGATTAGAAGCCGTTAGAAAACGTCCTGGAATGTATATTGGAACAACAGACGTTAAAGGCTTACACCATTTAGTTTGGGAAATCGTTGATAATGCCATCGATGAAGCTCTAGCTGGATACTGTGATAATATTGAAATTATTATCAATAAAGACAATTCTATAACTGTGAAAGATAATGGACGTGGAATCCCAACAGGAGTACACCCAAAAACCGGACTATCAACCGTTGAAACAGTTTATACTGTATTACACGCTGGTGGAAAATTTGGTGGCGGTGGATATAAAGTATCTGGTGGACTTCATGGAGTAGGAGCTTCCGTAGTTAATGCCCTATCAACAAGTGTCGTAGTCACCGTTTATAAAGATGGCAAAATCCACGAAGCAAAATTCATTAATGGTGGAAAAATTGAACAAAAACTTACTATTATTGGAGATTGTGAAAAAGAAAGAACAGGAACAACTGTAACCTTTAAACCAGATCCAGATATATTTGATACTGATATTTATGATTATAATACATTAAAGGTTAGAACAAGAGAATTAGCCTTTTTAAATAAAGGATTAAAATTAACTTTAAGAGATGATCGAGATGATGAAGATACAACAGGAGAAACATTCCACTATGAAGGTGGTATTTCCGAATATGTTAAATATTTAAATGTCAACAAAACTCCAATTCAAAATGAAATCATTCATTTAGAAGGTGAGCAAGATGGAATAATCTTCGAAGTCGCACTTCAATACAACAATGGTTATACTGAAAACATTTATTCATTTGTTAATAACATAAATACCCACGATGGGGGAACTCATGAAGAAGGAGTTAAAAGAGCCTTAACTAGAATTATAAATAATTATGCTAGAAAAAATAACATCTTAAAAGAAAAAGATGATTCACTAAGTGGTGAAGATGTAAAAGAAGGCTTAACTATGATAGTATCTTGTAAACATCCAAACCCACAATTTGAAGGTCAAACCAAAGGAAGATTAGGTAATTCAGAAGTTAGAAAATTAGCCGACAATGTATTTGCCGAAGGTTTTGAAAGATATCTTTTAGAACATCCAGATGAAGCTAAAATTATTGTGGAAAAGAATATGACTGCTGCTAGAGCTAGAGTAGCTGCCAAAAAAGCTAGGGAATTAACGAGAAGAAAAGGCGACTTAGATGTTATTAATTTTGGTGGCAAATTAGTTGATTGTAAAGATAAAGATCCAATAAATTGTGAAATCTTCCTAGTCGAGGGGGATTCAGCCGGAGGGTCTGCAATTAAAGGAAGAAATTCAATAACTCAAGCTATTTTACCACTAAGAGGTAAAATTTTAAATGTTGAAAAAGCCCGATTAGATAGAGCTTTATCAAATGAAGAAATAAGAACAATTATAACCGCCTTTGGAACTGGAATTGGTCAAGATTTTGATTTAAAGAAATTGAGATATCACAAAATAATCATCATGACCGATGCCGATGTCGACGGCTCACATATTAGAGTATTATTGCTCACATTATTCTATCGTTTCTTTAAACCAATTGTCGAAGCTGGACATGTATATGCTGCTCAGCCCCCACTTTTCTGTATTAAACACGGAAAAACCATAAAATACGTTTTAAATGAAGAAGAAAGAGATGCTTATTTAGCATCATTAAATCCAAATACCAAATATGATATTTTGCGTATGAAAGGTTTAGGAGAAATGGATGCCGAAGAACTAAATGAAACAACAATGGATATAAATACAAGAGTTTTAAGAAAAATAACCGTCGATGATACAATTGCTGCCGACGCTGCTTTCACTAAACTTATGGGTGAAGAAGTAGAACCAAGAAGAAACTTTATAGAAGAAAATGCAGTATATGCAGAGAATTTAGATATATAAGAGGTGAATTATGGATAAAGATAAATTACAAGAAAATAATATAGTTGCTGAAATCGAAAAATCATTTCTTGAATATTCAATGAGTGTTATCGTTTCTCGTGCCTTACCAGACTTAAGAGACGGATTAAAACCAGTTCACCGTAGAATACTATATTCAATGTATGAATCCGGTTACACCCCAGATAAGCCTCATAAAAAGAGTGCAAGAATTGTCGGAGATGTAATGGGTAAATATCACCCACACGGAGATTCTTCAATTTATGAAGCTATGGTCAGAATGGCACAAGATTTTAGTTATCGTTATATGTTAGTAGATGGACACGGAAACTTTGGTATTATTGAAGGTTCTGGAGCTGCAGCGATGCGTTATACTGAGTCAAGACTATCAAAACTATCACTAGAATTATTAAAAGACCTAAATAAAGATACAGTTGATTTTGATCCAAACTTTGACGAATCATTAAAAGAACCTAAAATACTACCTTCAAGGTTTCCAAATATCTTAGTAAATGGAACAATGGGAATTGCGGTAGGTATGGCTACCAATATTCCACCACATAATTTAAGTGAAGTTATCGATGGTTGTGTTGCCTACATAGACAATCCAGATATTGATACATTAGGATTAATGCAATACATAAAAGGCCCCGATTTTCCAACTGGAGCGACAATTTTAGGTAATAGTGGAATTAAAAAAGCTTATGAAACTGGAAAAGGAACCATTACTATCCGTAGTAAAGCTCAAATCGAAGAAAAAAACGGTCGACAATACATAGTAGTAACCGAAGTACCTTACGGTGTAAAGACATCAGAATTAAAAGATAAAGTTGCAGAATTAGTTCACAACAAGACAATTGAAGGAATTTCTGATTATCATACCGATTTAAAAAATGGTGTAAAAATTACAATAACTCTTAAAAAGGATGCAAATGCTCAAGTTGTATTAAATAATTTATATAAACATACCGCATTTCAAACAACATTTGGTATAACCTTATTAATGTTAGATAATGGTGTTCCAAAAACATTAGGATTAAAAGACATCATTTCTAAATATATAGATTACCAAAAAGAAATTATTATCAGAAGAACAAGGTACGACTTAAAGAAAGCCGAAAATCGAGTTCATATATTAGAAGGTTTAAAAATAGCTTTAGATAACATAGAAGCTGTTATAAAACTAATTAGAGCCTCAAAATCTGATGATGAAGCTAGAGAAGGCTTAATGAAAAACTTTAGTCTCAGCGAAGCCCAAGCTAACGCTATCCTTGAAATGAAATTAAGAAGATTAACAGGTTTAGAAAGAGAAAAAGTAGAAGAAGAATTAAAAGAGTTACTAGAAAAAATCAAATATTACAACGAAATACTTGCTTCAGAACAAAAAATTCTAGGTATAATAAAGGAAGAAATGCTCGAAATAAAAAATAAATTCGGAGATGAAAGAAGAACCAATATAGATATGACCGCCATTGATTATATCGAAGATGAATCTTTAATACCTGTGGAAAACGTTATTATAACATTAACTAATAATGGTTACATAAAACGTATGACTAGCGAAACATATAAAACTCAAAATAGAGGAGGAGTAGGAATCAAAGGAATGACTACAAATGAAGATGATTTTGTGGAAAAATTGATATCTATGACCACCCATGATTACTTAATGTTCTTTACAAATTGTGGAAAAGTATATCGAATTAAAGGATATGAAATACCACAATATAGTAGACAATCTAAAGGATTACCAATAATTAATCTTCTCCCACTTGGTAAAGAAGAAAAAGTACAAGCAATGTTAAAAGTCAGTCCCGAAGATAAAAATCAATATATTGTATTTTGTACACAAAGAGGAATAGTTAAGAGAACAGCCCTTACAGAGTTTGAAAACATTAGAGCTAATGGAAAAATAGCTATTAGTTTAAAAGACGGTGATGAATTACTATCAGTCAAGAAAACAACTGGGGAAAACGAAGTAATAATTGCCACATCAAATGGTCGAATGATTAGATTTGATGAAACCGAAATAAGAGTTATGGGTAGAACAGCATCAGGCGTAAAAGGAATTGAAATTGGCGATGGTTTATGTGTCGGCTGCGAAATAGCCCATCAAGGCCAACAAATATTAGTTGTAACCGAAAAAGGTTATGGAAAACGTACCGCAGTCGAAGAATATCGAATGACTCACCGCGGAAGCAAAGGTGTAAAAGCCCTTAACGTTACTGAAAAAAATGGTAATATAATTTCATTCAAAATAGTAAACGGTCACGAAGATTTAATGATTATTACCGATAGTGGAATTATTATCAGATTAGCTGTTGAGCAAGTATCTAGTACAGGTAGAGTAGCACAAGGAGTTCGTTTAATTCATTTAAAAGATAATCAAAAAGTTAGTAGCGTTGCTCTTCTTTCAAAAGATGAGCATGAAGACTCAAAA
>CAZZCM010000039.1:0-7215 GCA_964652445.1 uncultured Muribaculaceae bacterium
CTTTGAAAAAAATAAAGATAGAGCCTAACATAGTGGAAATTCCAGCAATAAATGTAAGTAAAAATGCTAAAGCGATATGATTCATGGTAGTCACCTATATAATGGTATGCAACAAGAGTATAAATCTATACCCTTTAACTTATTTTAAAAACTTTGAGCTAGATTAATTTTTCTATTAAATCAATTATAATTCCAGTAAAGACCCCTATTCCATATACAGTTAAAACAATATGGATGTTTTCTTTTAAGTTTTTGTTAGATTTAAATAGTACAAGTAAGGCTACACCACTACTTGATAGAAGACCAGCTATTGCAGCCCCTAATGATAAAACGTTGTTTAAATAAAGTTCAGTTAATATAATACTAGCTGCGCAATTAGGTATTAAGCCTATTATTCCTGATATAAAAGGTGTTAGGAATGTTCCTTTAGCTAAGATATTTTTTAAAGTATCTTCACCAATAAAATAAAGAATTATATTTAAAATGAGAGTAATTATAAATATATAAGTAATCGCTTTTAAGGTATGGATGAGCGATGATTTGATTAAACTATGACTGCAGTGGCAATGTTCATCATCACATATATGATAAGTAATATTATCATCTTTCTTTTTAAAGATTAAGTCGATAATAATACCACAAATAATACCAATAATAAATTTAATTAAAATAATTTCAAAGATTATCCCTGCACTAGCCTGATGAGCAATTAATATTGGTAACATTTCATCACTGGTTGATAAATATACAGCAATTAATGTCCCTAAACTGATAATTCTAGTTACATAAAGGTTTGTAGCTAATACAGAGAATCCACATTGGGGAATTACTCCGAGTAAACTTCCAATAATAGGCCCCTTTTTACCACTTTTTAAAAGAGCTATTTTATTTTTATCTTTTAATTTATGCTCGGTAAATTCAATAATAAGAAAGGCAACAAATAAAAATGGAAGTAATTTTATACTATCTATTATGGCATCTAAGATAACATCAATCATATTGTCCCCTACTTTCTAGATCCTTATTTTTTTAATTTCTTCTTTTTGTTCTTTAGTTACTCTATATGAATCACATATTTTACTAATGGATTTATTTTTAGTAAACTTATTTAAATTACATGTTTTTAAATAATTGAATGTTTCTTCTGGATATTTAATATAACACATTGAAATAAGCCATGCATTGGCCATTTCTACATAATAATATTGACATTTAATAGAATCACATATTTTAAATATTTTGTCAAGATTTTCTTTGTTTATATAATGACTTAATAATAGTGTTAAGCCAAATCTAATTTCCCAAGGATTTTTTGAGTTTATATATTTGTTTACTACTTTTATATCAATATTTTTAAAAGCTTTTAGATTTGAAACAGTTAAATCATTAGTAGCCCAGTTATCGATATAAGGTAAGAAATCATCTATAAGTTTTAGTAATTCTTCTTCATCTATCTTTATATAACCTAAAACCAGCCCGTGAAGAACACATTCTTCATAAGTTTTATGAGTATTGTGTTTTATAAAACTTTTGTAATCTTGTTTGCTTATTTTTTTAGCAAGTTTCTTTAGCTCTGGTGTTCTTACCCCAATTAGGTTAATTGTTCTATCTTTTAGTAGCTTTGAGTGAAATTCTTTGTATTTTAAATCTTGTTTTTGATACAAATTACCTATTAATTCTTTATAGCTTGTTTTAGTATATATCATGTAGTAACTCCTTAATATAAATTTGGCTTCTTTTGAAACTCTTCAAATGATTTGATTGCTTCTTCCCTATCTATTTGAGTGAAATTTACAGTTTGATTATTATTTAAGTTGCATAGTAATTCATATATTTTGTCATCCTGAAAGCCAATTTTATCAGCATCTTCTTTTGAACAAGCATAGTATACTTCTTTTATATTGGCCCAAACGATAGCCGATAAGCACATTGGGCATGGAAAACAGCTTGTATATATAGTACATCCGCTTAAATTGTGAGTTTGTAGCATCTGTGATGCTTTTCTAATGGCGTTTATTTCAGCATGAGCAGTTGAATCGTGGCTTGCAATGACGCTATTATGAGCCCTAGCAATTATTTTACCATCTTTAACAATTATTGCACCAAAGGGTCCACCACCTTTGAAATTGTTATTTTCATTTATTTTTGCCTCATTAATTGCTTCTTGCATATATTTATCCATATTGTTTTCCTACTTTCCATGAGGATGAAAGTCCTCATAATTTTCTTTTAGTCTTTCATTGGTTATATGTGTATATATTTGTGTTGATGAAATATCACTATGACCTAATAATTCTTGAATGCTTCTTAAATCAGCTCCATTTTTTAATAAGTGGGTAGCAAATGAATGCCTTAAAGTGTGTGGTGAAAAC
Organism: uncultured Muribaculaceae bacterium; assembly: GCA_964652445.1. GTDB lineage: Bacteria > Bacillota_I > Bacilli_A > RF39 > UBA660 > Coprosoma. Next base: position 2,373 of record CAZZCM010000039.1, read on the forward strand.
TCGGTTTTTATACCTTGTTCTTGGGCTAATTTTTTGATAATTTTGAAAAACGCTTGTCTAGTCATTTTATCGCCCCAATTACTTAAAAAAAGATAATTGGTAGTTTTGTTTTTAAGAAAACTGCCACGGTGGTAAGTAATATATTCGTTTAAAGCACTTACAGCATATTCACCTAAAGGAATAACCCTTTCTTTTGAACCTTTTCCAAATATTCTAACTAAGGCCATATCCAAATCAATATCAGTTACTTTTAAATTTATTAATTCGGTTACTCTTAGACCACTACTATACATAAGTTCTAACATTGCTTTATTGCGGTAGCTGTATTTATCCTTTAATTTTATATTTAGTAATTTATCGACTTCATCTTCAGTTAAAACTTTGGGCAAGTCTTTTTTTAATTTGGGTTGCGTTACATTATCTAAGGGATTACGTATTATATATTTTTCAATTAGAAGAAATTTATAAAAACTCTTTAGACAACTAATACTTCTAGCAACACTACGGCTACTTTCTTTTTTGCTTAAAAAATGTATATACTCTTTTATATCTTTATTAGTTATATCCTTTAAATTTTTCTTCTTTTGAAAGTATTCTTTGAATTTTGTTAAATCATTTTCGTAAGAATTTATAGTATTCTTACTATATTTTCTTTCAAGTAATAAATAATTTTTAAAGTCTTCTATTTTTTCTTGGTAATCCATATGTTTGTTGAGTAGACGCCTCAACTCCACCACTCTTTCATTTAGCAAGAGGAAGTCCATCACCCCTCACGAACCTTACATGTCCTAATAAAGCATACTAACATTTCAATATAATTTTAACAGAAAAAGCTCATAATGACAACTTAAAACTTTTATCTTCAACAGCTTACGTGGTATAATGTAAGTGGTGATGCATATGAAACCAATTGCGTATGATTTAAGACCTAATAAATTAGATGATGTTCTTGGACAAAAACATTTGATTGGCGATAATAAGGTCCTTAGAAATTTGGTTAATAATAAAAAAGTGTTTTCAATGATTTTATATGGCCCACCTGGAACCGGAAAAACAACTTTAGCTTATGCGATTATTAATGAATTGGATTTACCTTATGGCTTTTTAAATGCCGTTATTAATAGTAAAAAAGATTTTGATGAAATGGTTTATAAAGCTAAGGAAAATGATAATTTTATTTTAATTATGGATGAAATCCATCGTTTGAACAAAGATAAACAAGATTTGCTATTACCTTATTTGGAAAATGGAACTATTACATTAATTGGTATGACAACAGCTAATCCTTATCACTCTATTAATCCAGCAATTAGAAGTAGATGTCAACTTTTTGAACTCAAACCTTTATCTAGTGAGGATGTTAAAGAAGGCCTAAAAGTGGCAATAGATTCTTTAGACAAAATTGAGATTACGGATGAAGCATTAGACTATATTGCCTCTTTGGCTAGTGGAGATTTAAGATTTGCCTATAATTTGCTTGAAGTCTCTTATTATTCAACTAATGATTTTAAAATTAATTTAGATGTTATTAAAAGAATCAACAATAAGCCTAATTTATATATTGACAAAAGCGATGATGGCTATTATGATGTCATTAGTGCTCTTCAAAAGTCGATACGTGGTAGTGATGTTAATGCGGCTTTACATTATTTAGCAAGGCTTATTGCTGCCGAAGATTTGGATATTATTTTTAGACGTTTAAGTGTAATTGCTTATGAGGATATTGGCCTTGCTAACCCAGCTATTGGTCCTAGATTAAATGCTTGTATTGCGGCATGTGAACGTTTGGGATTACCAGAAGCTAGAATTCCTTTGGGTGAGATTGTTATTGAGATGGCTTTATCTCCAAAGTCTAATAGTGCGCATGATGCAATTAATGCAGCTTTAAATGATATTTATAAAGGTAATGTTGGTAAAGTGCCTAGTCATTTAAAAACAAATTCTAAAGATTATAAATATCCACATAATTATAAGGGAAGCTATGTTAAACAGCAATATTTACCAGATGAACTCATAGGACGTAAATATTATGTTCCGAAAACCACCAGCAAATATGAAATTTCCATCAAACAAATATATGACAAAATACAAAATAAATAGGGTTTCCCCTATTTTTGTTTTAATTTGGTATGCTTGTTAGGTGGTATTTTCATTGATATTTCATCATTAATATCTTCTGTTGTTTCATCAGTAGTATTTTCTGACGTTGTTTCAGTATTATTGTTTTGATTAGTCGTATTTGTATCATTACTAGAATCAATATTGTCAGAATTGTTTAAATCATTACTTTTACTATTATTGGTATTATTACTACTGTTATTTGTGTTACTTCTTGAACTACTGGTGGTAGTTTTGTATTTGTAAGTAGTTGCGGTACATTTTGGCAAATTAACTGATAAATCGGTCCTAGTATGATTGCTAAAATTGGTATCGGTTACATTAAAGTATGTATAATTTATTGGGCTGGTATCACCCCAGGTAACATCAACATTGTAATATCCGTCTTCTAATTTTACAATATTCCATGCGTGATTAGAAGATGAGGCTTTACCAACGACATAATAAGTTGGTATTCCTAGTTCTGTCATAATATACTGAAAGGCTTTGGCATAACCAGCACATACTGTTTTTCCATTTACTAATGCACTATATGCACTTTGGTTTATACTAGATGATTCACTATAACTAATTTTTGAAATTAAGGCTTCGTAAACATATTTTTCTTTTTCGTAATTGTTGGATAGTTTTTTAGCATTTTCGATTATTGTATTAGCGTTTCTATTAAAAGCAGTGGTAGCTTCTTCGATATTGTTATAAGTGGAGTTAAATTGTAAGATTATTTGAACTATTTTTCCATTTTTCGTATATTTATATTGAAAACTATTGTCCAAATAAAATAATTCTGGATGATCGTAGTTTAAAGCTGACATAACATTTATAATACTAGCTGTATCGATAGTTTCGGTTGGTACAAAGGTCTTTGAATATTCTATGGCATTGGCATAGGCCTGTTTATAAACAGCTTTTTCGTTGTTGTTTAACATTTCATAGTATGGATAATAACTTGCACTAAAAGTATAGTTACTACCATCTATATCGGAACCATTTAGCTTACTAGCTTCATCTTCACTTACTAAATCTCCATCACCAGTTATTGTATCTAAACCAGTTAATTTTGATAAATCAAGACTAGTAATAAAGTTTGAGCATTTACTATAAAGGTTGTTCACAAAACTATTTACTGTTGGATTGATAAGGTATATTAAAATGCAGATTAGTAATATTAGGACTGCAATTAATCTTTTTTTGAATTTCTTCATTTTTTACCTCCTCATATTTACTTTTTTAGGATAAATAATTCTAATGCTTGGTTTTTATTGATAATTCCTGTTTTTATGTTAATATCTAAATCAGCTAAATCTGATAAATAATTTAATAGAATTTCAGAACTGTATTTTCGGCCATTTTGTAGGGCTAATTTAACACGGTATGGATGTATTTTTAGTGTTGTCGCAATATTTTTTTCGGTTAATCCTTTTTTTGCTAATTCTTTTACTTGATACATAATTCTAAATTGATTGGCTAACATGATGATTATTTTAATTGGTTCTTCATTTAATTTTAACATTTCATAGTATATTTCTAATGCTTCATTTTTATTGTTTTTAACTATATGATCAAGCAAGGCGAAAATATCGTCATTTATTTTTTTTGTAGTTACATTTAATATATCTTCTTTAGTGATTATATTATCTTCTTTATATAATTTTAATTTTTCGATTTCGTTTTCTATGATTAATGGATTTTCACCAACTCTAGTTATGAAAAGATTTATAAGACTATTATCGATTTGATAATCTTTGAGTTTTCTTCTAACTAATTGATTAGGACTTTCATTTTCATTAAATGATTTAATGGCTCCATTTTTCTTTATTAATTTGGTTATTTTTTTTCGTTCATCAATTTTTTCAGTGTTGATGGTAAAAATTAAGGTTGTGTCAGGATTTGGACTATTTAGATAGGCTTCAACGATTTCTGAATCTTTACTTGTTGATGCAGTAAACATGTTGGCATTTTCACAAATTACCAGTTTTTTTTCGCTAAATAAAGACATCGTTATACAGTCATTTATAATGTCATTAATATCATCATCTTCTAAATCAAATTTACTGATGTTAATATTATCATAATTTTTAGCTATGTTTTTTATTTCATTTTGAATTAGGTATTCTTTGGTTCCATATAATAGATATAACATTTTACCACCACCTTTATTTATTTTATCATGTATACTGTTAGATGTAAATTGATGGGTGAAAATCAGGCAAAAAAATAGTGAAGAATCACTATTTTGGTTCTAAATTATCTAGCCTTAGATTCAATTGTTGAGGTTCTAACAATTTTATTATTAGCAATTTCCCTTTGACTAACAATTGCCTTTATACAAGCTTTTTTGGCCATGTAATCACAAAGACCGCGATAAAACTTTATATATTCTTTCCTTTGTTTGTCAAATTGTTCAAGTTCTTCCACAGTTAAATGTAATTCTTTAATATAATCTTCCAATTCCGTTTCATTAAGTCTGTCGATTGTATCCACAAGTCTTTCGTGATAAACTTGTCCTTCTGGTAAAGCTTTAAGTTTTTGATTTTCATCTACCTTATTATCTTCTGGTGATACTTCTACAGTCTCATCTAAATTTTGAACAAATTTATCAAAATCATTCCACAATGTATTTCTCCATTGCTTTTTCTGTTCATCAGTAAGCTCTGGGTTGTTGTTAATTGCGTTTTCAACTTTTACATATCCATCTAAGGTTTCATCAATGGTTGGTTCTGGTGTT
>CAZZCM010000039.1:7315-8685 GCA_964652445.1 uncultured Muribaculaceae bacterium
ATGATTTTGGTCATTAATCTTACTATCTGTAACAACCACATTTTGTACAGATACAACATCGTCTATTTTTTTAGTATTTTCTTCATTAAATTGAGGATTATCTAATTGTCCATGTTCTTCCTTCATACCATAACCAAATACTTTAGGAAATTCTATTTGGTCATCTTTATTCATAGCTTTTTTGGTAAAATAATTTCTTAAATGTTCAAGTTTATCTTTACCAACAGCAACTAATTTACCGCCCAAAAGCTTTAAAGGATTCTCTTCTAAAGACTCTCCATTTTTTACTGAAATTCCATATTCATTTTTTGTTTCATTAGAAGTGTCTTTATTACCGCTTGCTAATTCAGTAGCAAATTTCGTATGATTTTCTAAAGAGGCTTGAGAAAGAGGAGTTGGTTCAATATACTCAATATCAAGTTCACATGTTTTCTCATTTTCAAACTCACATATAGCTTCAATAATTTGTTCAATATCAGTTTTATCCATTAACTCAAAAACGACACCACCAACATTGTATTTGTTTTTCTCTCCAGCAATACTATATTTTTCTAATGTTTGAGAAACTTGTTGAGCAAGAACATCAGTAATTTTTTCTAAATCTTTTTGACAGTTATCCAATAAAATTTCATGCCTTGCATTTATTAATTTACGATATTGAGTAACAAAATCAATTGAAATTTCTGAAAACTCAAAGTAATTATAGTCACCATTCTCTTCAGGGAAAGGTATAACTTTCTCCATCTGTTCAATAGCATATTCAATGGAATCCAAAGAATCATAATCAACACCTGTAAATGTCGATGGCAATGATTTCTTTGCAACTTGAATAGCCACGTCACACCATCGATCCTCTAAGGCACTAAGTACATTTTCATTTTCGATTAAATCAAGATATTGCTTTTTCAATTTAATGATATTGGAAATAGTATCATTAGACTTCAGCGTAACAGAAACCCTTTGAGTAATATTTTCAATATTCGTTATCCTCTCATTAATTTTAGCATCAATAGTTTTTAACTCTTCCATTAATGATGTTGTTTTATTATTCATATTTTCCCCTCCATAATACCTTTTAGTAAAATCAAATTTACTGATTATAAATTATGTAAAATTTATATATATTGATATACATACAAGGTAATGGCATAGACTAGAAATCTATACCATTCCAATATTTATTTATTAACGTCTTCTAACTTTTCTCCTAGAATATGTTGCTGCTCCAAGGGAACCTAATCCAAGAAGTCCTAATCCAAACAAATCTTCTAAAGTGTTATCCCCTGTTTTTGGAAGAGTACTAGTTGTTACAGGCGTTGGTTCAACTGTTGGTTCAGGTTCTTCAGTTGTAGGTTCTGGAGTTGGCTCAA
>CAZZCM010000040.1:0-5618 GCA_964652445.1 uncultured Muribaculaceae bacterium
ATTTTAACATATTCCCTCAATTATTTAAACATTTATAATTACGGGGTTTAACTTTTGGGGTTTTGCCTCTTCTATAGTATCGTTTAAGATGCTTGTACAAAAAACAGCTGAATAATCAGCTATTTAAAATAAAGTTAATTGACTAGACTCATCCATTCCATCTAAAATTCCCATCACACGCATTTTTTCAATCAAGGGACTAGAAATTTTTGCGCGTTTTTGTAAATCTTCGATTGAAAGGAAAGGTGCCTTTTCTCTTTCAGCCACAATGTTTTTTGCTACCACATCACCAAGACCATCGATTGTTCTAAAAGGTGGGATTAAAGTTTTTTCATCTTCGGATAAAACAAAGTATAAAGCATCGCTCTTTTCAATATCAATTGGGGCGAACTTAATACCTCTAGCTAAAGCTTCTAAGGCAAGTTTCAAACATTCCAAAATATTGTTTTCCTTATTAGATGCGGCGAAACCTTTATCGGTAATTTCAGTCATACGCATTTTAACGGTTTCATAACCCTTGATCATCGCTTCAATATCAAAATCGGTATACTCTACTGAAAATTGGGCGTAATAATAAACACCGGGTCTATGAACTTTATAATAAGCTAGTCTAAAAGCATTAATAACATAAGCTACGGCATGAGCCTTTGGGAACATGTATTTTATTTTTCCACAAGAATCAATATACCACTGTTCGATGCCTGCTTCTTGCAAATCTTGTTTATATTCTTCCCACTGTTCTGGTTGTTTACTAGCTTTACCTTTACGAACAAATTCCATAATTTTAAAAGCTTTAATGGCTGGAAGACCATTATACATTAGATATACCATAATATCATCACGACATCCAATAACTTCACTAAATGGTACAATTCCATTATCGATCAAATCTTCTGCATTGCCATTCCAGACATCGGTACCATGGGAAAGTCCAGAAATTTTAACAAGCTCTGCAAATGTCTTTGGTTTTGTCTTCTTAACCATACCTATTGTAAATGGTGTCCCAAACTCTGGAATACCCAGAGTTCCAACCTCAGACATGATTTGTTCAGGTCTAACCCCCAAAGATTTAGTCGATGTAAATATTTCCATGGTTTCCTTATCATCTAAAGGAACGGTCGTTACATCAACCCCAGTTAAATCTTGAATTAAACGAAGTTTAGTTGGCCCAGAGTGTCCTAAAATATCCAGTTTAAGAACATCTTGGTCAATCGCATGATAATCAAAGTGGGTCGTACGCCATGCTGAATTAACATCATCAGCTGGATATTGGAAAGGTGTAAAATCAAACACATCCATATATCTTGGAATAACAACAATACCGCCTGGGTGCTGACCAGTTGTACGTTTAATTCCTGTACAACCAGCGGCTAAACGTTCAACTTCAGCTGTACGCATCATAATACCTTTATCTTCGCAATATCCTTTAACATAACCAAAGGCCGTTTTGTCGGCTACGGTGCCAATTGTCCCCGCACGATAAACGTTGTCTACACCAAACAAAACTTTAGTATACTCATGGGCTGCCGCTTGATTTAAATCTGAGAAATTTAAATCAATATCTGGGACTTTATCTGCATGTAATCCAAGGAAAGTCGCAAATGGCATGTCATGACCGTCCTTATGCATTTTCTCACCGCAATCAGGACAATACATGTCTGGCATATCATAACCACACCCATATAAACTACCTAAGGACTCACCATCTTCTTTATCAAATATCGTTTTTTGACACTTTTTACAAACATAATGTGGGGGCAGTGGATTGACCTCGGAAATTCCCATCATTGTGGCTACTAAAGATGAACCAACCGAGCCACGAGAACCAACTAAGTAACCATCATCATTTGACTTCTTAACTAGTTTTTGTGAAATTAAATAAATAACATCGAAATTGGCTCCAATAATTGCCGTTAGTCTATTATCAATTTCCTTTTCTACATCATCAATATTTGGATTCTGTTTTTTAATAACACGAGCCATTAACTCCCTAACAGCCGATGGATAACCACGCATTACTTTATGAAGACGGCTATGAAGCACTTTCTCATACTCTTCGCCTGTTATTCCTTCTTCTTCAAGTTCATACTTAATTGCTTTCAAGGGCTCATCACCGTAAAGTTCGGCAGCTAACCTTTCCTCAATCAAATAGGGAAGTGGATCGCCATAAATTTCTTTAGCTCGGTTATAAACCATATCAGTTGTATCTTCAGAGCAATTTTCAATTTTAGGGGCAAAAGGAATACCGCCAGTCTCGATAATAACCTCAATAACTTCAGCCATATCAGCTATTTTATTAGGATTATCGATAACAATTTCCTTTGCTTCTTCCTCGCTTAAGAAACTAAAAGCCTCAAGCATCTCATTAGTTGTTCTGAAATATTGACTAGGTATTTGCTGAATGTTTTTTCTAGCAAGTGGATGTCTTCCACCACCAGGAACTTTTTGATTGACAATAATTTCACGATAAATTCTATCCTCTGGTTCGATATGATGAACATCACCAGTGGCTACTACAAGTTTTCCAGCTTCTTTCGTAACTCTAATAATTTTCATCAAATGACTAACTATTTCTGCTCTCGTTCCGAAATCGTTCATTTGAATTAAATGATCATAAACTTCAACTGGTTGAACTTCTACATAATCATAAAAATTAATTAAATTAGATAATTCTTCATCAGATTTACTGCGAGCTTGTTTAAATATTTCGCTCTCGTAACATCCACTACCAACAAGTAATCCTTCACGATGTGCCTCAATTTCACTGCGTAAGATACGTGGAGTTTTATACAAATATTTTGTGTTGGCAAGTGAAATAATTTTAAACAAATTTTTAAGACCAACTCTATTTAATGCCAATAAATTAACATGATAAGCATTACCGTATTTGTGGATTTCATCCTTAGATACTAGTTTATCCAAATCAATAATTTTAGCAAAATTCATTCCTTCAAGCTTCTTAAGCATCTTATGGAAAACCAAGGCGGTACCTTCTGCATCGTAGTCTGCACGATGGTGAGCATTTTCATCCCAAGGAACATCGTACCTTTTTACTAAGGCTGATAAACTATGACGAGCAAAATTATTATCCATTGTTCTTGATAATTCCAAAGTATCGATTACTGTATTGGTAAATTCACCTAAATTATATTTTTTATAAGCCATCTTTAAGAAAGAAACGTCAAACTTCGCATTATGCGCAACCATGGGAAGGTTTCCATACCACTGGATAAAACGTTTAATAACTGTTTCCTCATTATCTTTCCCAGCTAGCATGTCATCAGTAATATTGGTGACTTCGGTAATTTTAGCTGGCAATTTTCTACCTGGATTAATAAGTTCGGAAAATCTATCGACTATTTCTCCATTGCAAATTTTAACTGCTCCAACTTCGATAATAGAATCAGCACCACCTGCATTAAAACCAGTTGTTTCAAAGTCGAAAACCACATAAGTAGTTTTAAGTAAATCATCATCGGTTGGTCTTAAAACAATATCTACTGTGTCATCAATCAAAGTAAGTTCGGCTCCATATAGAGCCTTAAATGGCTCACCTTCTTTACTCTTATTGATGTCACATACTGTATGGTAAACGTCTGGGAAAGACTGAACTCCATTATGGTCAGTAATTGCAATGGCTCTATGTCCCCATTTATAGGCCATTTTAACCAAAGTCTTGGCATCACAAATACCATCCATTTGACTCATTTTTGTATGGGCATGTAGTTCTACTCTTTTCTCTTTGGCATCATCAGTTCTAACGCTATCTTTCTTTTCCGAAACATTAATATCACGAACGTTTAAAACAATTTCGTTGGAATATTTATCGTGTTTAGTATATCCTTTTATCTTATACCAATTACCCTCTTTAAGTCGCTTATTATAATTGTTAAAATCTGAAGCCTCACGGCAAAAAATCTTACAGTACATACTGTCGGTTCCATCATAAGCTTTTAAGGTAATGATTTTAAAATCTGTTTTAGAAGATTCAAATAAATCTTTACCAAAAACTTTGGCCTCAATGGCCACATTATCCATTTCAAAAGTAAGGGAACTAATATCTATCATTTTATTTTTTATTTCATTACCCATAATAATTGGATTTTCTTTTTTATGAATAACTGGAATTTCTGCTATTTTGGCATTTTCTATTTCCTTTCTAATTGCCATCGCTTTTTCTTCATCAATAGCAAGTTCGATTGTAATATCAAAACCAGCCGACTCTAGTTTATTTTTAAGATCTTCTTTTACACTTAAAAACTTCATTTCCTCAGCCTTATTAGCCACTGAAATAATCAATTTATTATTTTCAAGAACTAAATTACTATCTAAAAACGTTGCCAGCAAAGGTGCGTTTTTACTATAAATTTCCATATAATGATGGTAATAATCTCTTAAAGTTTTCAAATCAAAATTAGTTGCAGTAAATTTAACTTCAACACTTTTCGCACTTCTAAATGTTTTGCGTAATAAATTTTCAAAGTCAAAAAATACCTCTACAGGTAATACTTTGTCTATATTAATTAAAAAAACGTATTTATCTTGATTTTTATTACAAATGATTTTATCTAAACTACCATTCGAAAAATATTTTTTATTTGCTTCTTGTAAATTAATTTTTTTCAAAAGCATGGTTAATTTATCTTGCATCTTTACCACCCTAAAAATTATTATAACACACACACTTTTTTGGGTAAAGAAATATTTTACAATTTTCAGAATAAATAGCTTTACAATCCAGCACTATGTATTTATTTCAGTAGCAGTCATATGCAAAAGGGAAAGGTAACATTATACAAAAATAGACAAAAAACAATAGTGAAAAAATGTCAAATTTTAACTTCTGTGTGTAAATAAATTCCAGCGTGGAACAAGAATGATTTTTACTAAATATATTTTTTAATATCTGTTAAAATAACTTCCGTTGCAAAGGCAACAAATTTTTTTATACTATCTATATCAAATACGTAGTCTTTTCTTGCTTTCGAATTTTCAATTATTACACTAGTCGCATCAAGTAAAATCTGAAGTTGCTCTACTGGTATCTCATCCATTTGAATTTTAGGAACTATAAGTGGCTCATAAAACAATGACAAATCCAAGTCATATTCATCAATTAATCTAACGTTTAAATTTGTATAATCATTATATACTAGTTTATAAAATTCATCCTCGTTTAATTCTAAAACACGACCATCTAAAAACCTAACCATATTTTTATAGTTAATATCAGTCATAAAATACTTAAACCATAAATAATCCGTATATAAATGAATATAATAACCCAAAATAAAATCATCATTCATATGGCAACCGTATTTTTCTAAGAACTTGTCTAAAACTGGAATATTATCATCACTATTTTGAAAATGTGATACTACCTTGCTTCTCCCCAACTGTTTACTTATATCAGGCGCAATTGCTCCCAAAAAAAGCTCTTTTTTATTATGCTTTATTTTCTTATTAATTTCCTCAGCAATACTTAAATGAATCATTACACTTGCCATCTTTACCACCTATTATAAATTATATAGGATATAAAGTAAAAATTCAAGAAGCTTGCATACTGCTAAATGTAACTCTATGAGTCCTTATCATGATATGGTTTAATATTAAAT
>CAZZCM010000040.1:5718-8580 GCA_964652445.1 uncultured Muribaculaceae bacterium
TCAAAAAAATACGTTAAATTTTCTAACGTATTAATTTTTTTTCACGATGTTTCTTAAATGGTTCAAAAATAGTTAGTAAATCATTTGTTTTAATTAAAGGACTTACTAAAGTAAATAATATATATCTATCTTTGGCACTAGCTTGCTTTAACCTAACTACAACTTCATCACCAATACTATATTTTACTTTTTTACCATGGTATTTTCCGTTTAGTGAATGATCTTTTCTATTATATGATAATTTACTACTGGCTGAAAATCTATCATATTCTAGTGAACCTATAATTCCGTTATTAAGTGTAACAATTGCTCCTTTATCATCTAACCATGTTATCTTCGCTGCAATATTTTGTTCTTTAAGTTCTTCAAAATGTTCTTCCATATATTTTGCCATTTCCATTTGTTCTGCGGCAGCTTCGGCAGCATCGGCTTGTCTTTCTTTATAAGAAGAATGGCTGGCAATTTCTACTAATTCTTTGCTTATTTCATCTAAATCATCAAAATTATATTGAAATAAATATCTTCTCAATAACGAGTGTACAATTAAATCAGGAAATCTTCTAATTGGTGAAGTGAAATGTGTATATTGTCTTAATCCTAAACCATAATGTTCATCACATTCGGCTTCATATAAAGCCCTCGGTAACAGCCTTAGGATATATGGAGACATCAATTCAAATTCTTTGGTCTTACCTACCTTTTTTAAAAGCTTACTTAAATTTTTAAAGTACATCAAATTACTATAATTTTTAAAAATTGATACATGTTTTAATTCTTCTAATCCCTTTTTTATTTTATCCTCGTCTGGACGTCCGTGATTACGATATATGAATGGAAGTTGCATATAATATATCATAGCAGCAACAGTTTCATTAGCGTAGAGCATAGCATTTTCAATCATACCTTCCCCTAAACCTTTTCTCTTTACTGCAAAACTTACTGGTTTATCACCGTTCATCAATATATTATGTTCGGTACTTTCAAAAAATAATGAACCTCTATTTATTCTAGCTTTGGTGGCAATTTCTGAAAACTCTTTAAATAAACACAGATTGTCAACATATTTTCCATAGCCTTTTACCCATTTACCTTTTTCTACTATGGAATTTACATCATCATAATTCATTTTTTTATTTGAGCTGATAACACTTTCATATATATCGAAACTAGTCACTTGACCTTCCTTATCAATTTCCATTTCACAGGTTATTGCAAGCCGTCTTTCGTTTTCATTGAGTGAACAAATTCCATTTGATATTTGATGGGGGAACATCGGAATTACCTTGTCTATTAAATATAGTGATGTTGCTCGTTCCTTTGCTTGATTATATAGCGGTGTCCCTTCTTTTATATAATGTGATACATCTGCTATATGAACTTTTAATACATAGTTACCTTTTTCGTTAATATCGATGCTTATAGCATCATCTATATCTTTTGTACAAACTCCATCTATGGTATAAATCATTTCGTCTGTTAAGTCTTTTCTGTCTTTTATACTCTCATCTTCCACTTGGGTAGGTATTTCCCTTAATTGTTTTTGCACTTGTTCAGTAGTTGTGTTGTCAAAACCAAACTCATATGCAATCGTAGTTAATTCTATATTTAAGTCATTGACGTTTCCTATGACGTTCTGGATTTCAACTTCGAATCCACTATTATTCTCTTTTCCTAATCTAACTAAAACACGATCACCTGGGACTAAAGTATAATCATCATTAAAAACTAATTTTATATTATATTTACTCTTTAAAGGAACTAGTTGCCTATCTTCTGTTAATTCGCATACCAATGTATTATTATAACGTTTCACTATTTGAACTACTTCAGCACCCACACGATTATCATTAAAACAAAATGGCTTTAAAACTACAATATCTTTATCTAAAGCACCATTTAATTTTTCTTTTGGAATATAAAACTTTTTCCCATTTATTTTGGTAACACCTTTGCCATTGTTTATGATTTTTATTTTGCTTTGATATAATCCTAAATCTTTGGTAAATAATTTATAAAAATTGTTATCTAAATATAATTTCCCCTCTGCCCTAAGTTCTTCCAAGGCACAAGAAAAAGAAGTCATGTCTTGTTCTCCTTTAACTCCAAGTCCTTTTCTAAGATTATCAAAAGACAACTTCTTTTGTTCCATAAATTCCAGGATTTTTTCTTTATATTCATTACTATTCACTGACCATCACCCTAATTAAATTATACTAGATTATTCATGTTAAGGCAATAGAAAAGAACTAATATTTCATTAATTCTTTAAGTGCTTCTTTTGGTTTTTTTAATAATTCTTCGGTATTTGGTACTAGTAAAGGCATAATAGCCTTTAAAATGGTCCCATCTTTTACTACATCAAAATACTCTTCATCATTACTAATGAAACATTTTACTACCATGAAGTCTTCTATAAAATCCGTTTCATCAGGAGTTAATCTAATCAAATAATTATATTTTTCGTTTTCATAAATAGTTTCACCAATAACAAACCATTTATCATTTGAATCAAATTCGATAATTGTATATAGCCCACTTTTCATAATTTTATAAACTCCTTCCCGGATTATTTATGGCATCTCTGAAGGTATCTTCGGTAAAATGCCCCATATAAGTACCATTGTGAGAGCCAACAATGTCATAATTACCATTATCTAAAACTTGACTAACTTCACTATTAGACATATTATCCAAAGGTATTACTTCTTTGGTATCTAAATTAACAGCCTGGGCACTATCAATTTGCATGTCCGCATTACCATGTAGTATATTGTTAGCATTCACTAAATCATCTTGTGTATAATAAACTTCTGTACCCTCACCAATGCCGCTATAATCAACTACTGCATTTGGATCAATACC
>CAZZCM010000041.1:0-7929 GCA_964652445.1 uncultured Muribaculaceae bacterium
TAATTCGATTAAAGTAAATCCTTTATTTTTCATTATATCGTCCCCTCATCTACTTTGTATTTATAATTATTATTACTTTTAGTTATTATTACAGTGGTGTTTGGATTAAAATTTTCACCAGTTTTAGGATTTTTGATGTCATATTCCAAGTTACCAGCTTTTTGTAATTCAGATAAAGTTATGCTTTTGGTGTCTCCACTATTTTCTGGAAGTTCTGATATATGAGTGGCATAGTAATCTTCAGCGCCTTTAATTATTTGATTTATTTGTGTTTGATATAATTTTTCTTTGTTTTGGCTTATAGAATTATTAACTACAGGAATAGCTATGGTCGCTAAAACAGCCAGGATAACAACCACTCCTAATAATTCTATTAGGGTAAAACCTTTTTGTTTCATTTTCCCACCTCTATTATCTATTTTTATTTTACACTATTTGGTATTTTTTATCAAGATAATAATTCCAAAAGAAAAAACGCTTTAAGCGTCTTCTACTTCAAACTCTTCTAAACTTCCATCTTCTTTAGCTATTTTAGTTATTTTTTCTTCAATGTTTTTTAATTCTTCATCACATTCTTTAACTAATTTCATCGCTTCAGTATATTTATTGATTGAGTCTTCTAAATCAATTTTTCCTGATTCCAATGTGTTTATTATTTCTTCTAGTTCAGTTACTTTTTCTTCAAATTTTTTTGCCATTATTTCTCTCCTTCTTTCTCGATTACTTTAGCTGTAAATGATCCATTGTGTAGTTTGATACTTACTTCATCTTTAATGTCTTTAATGTCTTTAACCACCTTACCATTACAGTAGGTTATACTATATCCACGGTTTAAAGTATTTAAAGGATTTAGTAATTGTAATTTTTCGATAATTGTTTTAATGTTTTGTTTATCTGTTTGATATAACATTTCTGGTTTAGTAAATATATAATTATTTCTTATGAAATTTAATTTTTCTTTATTAGTTGCATACTTCCTCATAATTAATTCTTTTACTTTGGTAGCCATTAAATCAATAGTCTGTTTTTTATTTTCATACATAATCATAGGATTTTTAATCACAAATGAACTTTTAATACTATCTAAATATAATTTTTGATATTTTACTTTCTTATTTATAGCTTCTTTCAATCTAATGTTTAATTGATTAATATTATTTTCTAAAGTTGGTAAATCTGGAACAGCCATTTCTGCAGCACCTGTTGGAGTTGGCGCTCGCAAATCAGCAACAAAATCACTGATAGTAAAATCAATTTCATGACCAACAGCACTTATAGTTGGAATTTTACAATCATAGATAGCTCTAGCAACTATTTCTTCATTAAAGGCCCATAGGTCTTCAATTGAGCCACCACCACGCCCAATTATTAAAACATCTAGATTATAGTTTTCAGCTTGTTTTATATTTTTAACAATATCTTCTTTAGCATTTTCACCTTGCACTAAAGTTGGAAACAAAATAACTTCACAAATGGGAAATCTTCTTTTAATCGTGGTTATAATATCTCTAACAGCTGCTCCTGTACTAGCCGTTATAACACCTACTTTTTTTGGGAACTTAGGAATTTGTAGTTTGTGTTCTTGTTTGAATAAACCTTCTTCTCCTAATTTCTTTTTTAATTTTTCGAAAGCAACATATAAATTTCCAACTCCGTCTTCGGTCATTTCATCAACATATATTTGATAATTACCAGTAGCTTCATAAATACTAATTCTTCCTTTGATTAAAACTTTGGTTCCATCAGCAGGCTTAAAATCCAGTTTCGAGGCATTATTCCTAAACATTATAGCATTGATTTTACTGCCTTCATCTTTTAAGGAAAAATATAAATGTCCTGATGTGTGGGCTTTAAAGTTAGAAATTTCTCCTTTTAGAAAAACGGTTTTTAAGTTTTCATCTAAATCAAATTTAGCTTTTAAATATCTCGTAATCGCACTTACAGTTAAATATTTGTTTTCCATGTTTCACCTACTTATTATGATATACTTTATCTAAACATGCATTTATCATTTTCCTGACCTTATCATCACTATATGTTTTAGCTAGTTCAATAGCTTCATTTATTGCGACAATTTCAGGCGTATTAGTATATAATAGTTCAAAAATACCGATTCTTAAAATAGCACCATCGGTATTACCTAATCTACTGATTGTCCAACCATCAAGATATTTATTAGCTATTTCATCTATTTCTTCTTTATGGGTAATTACACCATAGACTATTTCTTTGATAAATTCATTATCAACTTCGGCTACTTCATTTATTACTTCATTAGTGTCATATTTAATATGGTTTTTGTTATAAATCTCGATTTGATAAAGAATTGTCATACATAATTTCCGAAGTTCGCTTCTGTTTTTTTGCATTGTTAATCACCACACTAATTATATCAAATTAAGGCAAACAAAAAAAGATATATTTATCTTTTTGAAAAAATTCTTTCGATTGCTTTGCTTAATTTTCTAATAATTCTTTTGAGTTCATGTTTAATCCAATAAACAATTAAATGTACTTTTCTCCTTTTCCTTGCAATAACTTAATGGCATACCATAAATTTGTATAAACAAGCATAATTACAAATAAAGCCCAGCCAATTATTGGAACAATAATTGAAATTATCCATGGATATGGCAATGCATATAAATCACTGCCAGGAACTTCTAGCTTTATACAAACTTTAACTGTTATTTGAATTATAAAAACTAAGAACATTATTATGGCTGGAAAAATTCCAAACAAAAAACCTAATACCCAGTAGTACCACTTAGTATACCAAGCGTTTTTTTCATAAACCTTTAATAATTTGCCTAAAAATAAGGTTGAAATTGAACCAGTTATGATATTTAATAGTAGCCAAAACCACCAAAATTGTTTTTTTAATAATGACATATTTGCCTCCCTATCTCGAAAAAAGAAGATAAATACTACCTTCTATTGACAAGAACCTTGACCAGGTTTAGCTCCTTCAACATATTCTTTATCTATTAATTTACATGATGATTTTGTCACAGAATCTTGTAAGTAACCACCTAAAAGTTTAACAACACTGACAACAATAACACTAATAACAGCGATGATTAATAAATACTCGACTAATGCTTGCCCTTTATTATTTAGTCTTTCCATACTATATCCTCCTATGACAACCTCTATTCTACTCCCATTATAAAGATTTTGTCTAAAAAAATCAAGATGCTTTATATATTTTGCCCAAAAAGATGTCAAAAATGTTATAATGAGTGTGGTGGGAAAATGGAAATTAAAATTTATAATGGGCATATAGAAAAATTTAAAGGACTAATGTTTAAAAAAAATCTCGATTATGGAGTAAGATTGAGATGCAATGGAATTCATACATTTTTCATGTTTGAAAACATCGATGTTATCCTTACTGACAAAAATAATAAAATTATTAAAATTTACTATAATTTGAAACCTAACCATATTATTTGGCCTAAACATAATGTTTATTATACTTATGAACTGCCTAGTGGTTTTATTAATGATTTAAAAAAAGGTGATATTTTTAACCCTAATAATTAAATTTTTTACGAATTTTCCATTTTCGTAAGAAAATTCTTACAAAATTTGAAAATTGGAGCGTTTTTTTAGGTAAAATGTCCTCGAAAATGGAAAATTTGAATGATTTTAATTACGAATTTCCAAAATTGGTAATTTGACCTAAAGAAGAATTTAAGATATACTAGTTTCTCGAGAAGGGAAATTTATCATTTACTGCTATACGTTCGGTTTATAAGCATTAGACTTCCCTTTCCCTTCTCAAATATCAATTATATTTCACAAACAATAATTATCTTTTATCGGAAGTACTTTTGCTTATAAACCTAAATTTTATTTATGAGACTATTTGGAAAATTGCAAAAAAATTATAATTAAACTAGCGGATAAAATTTCTTGTCAGACAATCAACTCTTTTTGACTTAAGCTTGTTGCTAAAACAATATTATTAATTTATATTAAGCACTTTTCATTAATTTATTTTGCATTTTTCAATAGTACCCCATAATAAAAATACGACCAATATTAGTCGTATTTTTTCTTATTTTCAAGCATAATAAAAAGAAGAAGATTATTTTTCTTCCTCTACTGGATAAACACTGGCTTGTTTTTTATCCTTTCCTACACGTTCAAATTTAACGATACCATCTATTTTAGCAAAAATTGTATCATCTTTTCCGATTCCAACGTTCTTTCCTGGATAAATTCTAGTTCCTCTTTGACGATAAATAATTGAACCACCAGTTACAAATTGTCCGTCAGCGGCTTTTGCTCCAAGTCTCTTTGACTCTGAATCACGTCCGTTTTTAGTTGAACCTTGTCCTTTTTTGTGGGCAAATAATTGAATATATAACTTTAACATTGGCATTATAGCACCTCCTCGTTTATTTTGATATTTTTCTTATACTGTAATTCTAATTCTTTTAATAGTTCTATCATATTTAAAATAAGCGTGTCAGTTTCTTTGGTATTTTTTAAAATATCGATACTAAGATAACCATCTTTTTGTTCATATTTAATGGCATTTTCATCAAATCTCAGAATCGCATTTACAGTTGTAATTACTATCGTACTAACTGAAGCGCAAACGATATCTTTTCCAAAATCATCGTACATTGCGTGTCCTTTTATTTCAATATGATTTTTTTTAATGTCTACTTTAATCATTATTTCGCACTAATTTTAGTGATTTCAACCTTAGTATAAGGCTGACGATGTCCTTGAGTACGACGATATTTTTTCTTAGCTTTGAATTTGAAGATAGTAATCTTTTTAGCTTTGCCTTGTTTTATAACTTTGGCTTCAACTTTTGCTCCCTTAACATATGGATTACCAGTTTTACCATCTACCATTAATACTTTGTCAAATGTAACAGTTTCATTTGCGTCAGCATCTAATTTTTCAATGTAAAGTTCTGTACCTTCTGAAACATAATATTGTTTCCCACCAGTTTCAATAACTGCTTTCATAATTCTAACCTCCTTTTAATAATCTAAGACTCGCCATTAAGGTAACTTTCGTTTTTTAACCTTTTCTGCGCGGTTGTAGAGTGAGGCTCTACACAGTTAAAAATTTTATCATATTTTTCTTTTAAAGTCAAATCTTTTTCTCAATATCTCTCTTTCAGTTTGATATTTACTTTCGTTATATATTATATGTTTGTAATCACGTCTCATTTGTTTAATATTTTTAATTATTTTTCTTTTTTTAAAATTAAAATCATTGGTATATCTTTCTAAAAGAAACAAATTAAATAGATTATTATGATTTTTTAACTCCTCAATGACTTTAGTAACAATAAAAATAATAATTAAAATAAATATTAGACTTAATTTTATTCTGATAAATAATAGTATGATTGTCAAAAATGAAATATAAATGGTTAGTAAATGGCTTTTTTTAAAATTCGTTATCTTATTTAAAATTATATTTAATAATTTTGATCCATCTAAAGGATAAATTGGTAACAAGTTAAAGAATAGTATTAATGTACTATAATTTAAGAAATCAATGTTATAACAAATATTTAAAACAAATATTGTAAAAAGTATTTGGGTTAATGGTCCAGATATTAAAATTATAAATTCTTCCTTTAATGGTCTATTTATTTTTTCATGAAAGATAGTTAAAGCACCAAATGGTAAAAGTATTACTTTTTCTATTTTCCATCTATAATATACACTAGCTAATATATGACCTAATTCGTGAACAATAATTATTAAATTAAAAATAAAAAAGCCTTTAAAATTGCCAGTTAGCATACATATAAAGGCTGTTATGTAATAGAATATGTGAATTTTAAATATATTTTTGATAATCTAATGCCTTGCCCTCTTTAGTAAAGACCATATATAATGTTTTATCCTTAGCTTCACCAATGATTTCACCCTTTTTGATATAGTCATAAAGACTAACATTTATTTCTTTTAAATTGCCATACCAAACTTCAACATTATCTGGTCTTTGAATGATAACCGTTTTCCCATAATCATCTTTTTCACCAGCAAATATTATAAGTCCACTATCCATGGCTGAAACAACATAATTTTCTTTGACAGTTAGTTTGGCTCCATCTTTATATTTACTAATATCACTATATTCTATTTTTTCAGTTGACACTAATTCGGTGTCGGCAGTTACGTTATCCGCTAGTGGAAGTGATGAACCAAAATATTTTTTGTATATTTCATTTATTTTGGCAAAACTCATGTTATTTTGAAATACTTTTTTATATACTTTATCTCTTAAATCAGCATTACTTTTTAATGTAATTAAAGCTACTAATGTTACTACTACTAAAACTAAAAATCTACTTAAATACCTAGAAAAACGCGATGGTTTTACTTTTACTTTAGCTTTTGCCATTATATATCACCTAATAATGTATATGCATTTTTCTTTATTTTATTCAAAACAGCAAAAATTATTTTTCCATTTTAATATCAAAAACAGAAGGGCCTTCAATAAGAGAACCATCAATATCAAACCTGGACCCATGGCATGGACAGTCCCAAGTTTTATCAGCATTGTTGAAAATTAATGAGCATTTAAAATGCGGACAGGTGTTTTTAACAACGTGTTTTTCCCCTTCCTCATCAATATAAACACCACATGATATCCCATTAATATTAGTTACATAAGTTTTATTGTAAAACTCTTTGTTTTTATCTATTTTACTAGTAATAAAAGCTTTAGTAATTTTGGAGTTATTAATAATAAAATTCTTAGCCATTTCTAGATTTAATGGTCTATTAATTTGAAAAAGTTTTTCATATTTATTGGGCTTGTTTGTTACTAAATCAGCCAGGATTTTCCCAGCTAATATCCCATTTGTCATTCCCCATTTATTGAAAGCTGTAGCAATGAAAACATTTTGATATTTTTCACTTAGCCTACTAATAATTGGCAAGTGGTCATGAGCCATTAAATCATGAGTTTGCCAGACGTTTTCTGGTTTATTTTCAAAATAATTAGTATAGAAATTAAGTAGCTTATCCTCTTCTTTTTTATAATCAATATTGTCTTGTAAATCGTGAGAAAAACCCCCTACTATGATATTGTCTTTATAAAATCTTACAGAGTAAACTTCTTTATCAATGTTAATAGCATTAAATTTTTCGTTTTTGTGTTTGGCGGATAAGGCATACGATTGATTTAATCCTAATTTTATTGGCAATAAACCTGGAATTAGAAAAAATGGATAGTGAGTTGTAATTATAACATTTTTAGCCTTTATAATATATCCATTGTTTGTTTTTATTTGAAAGTAATTCTCTTTCATATCCATATAGGTGGCCATTGTATTTTCATATATTTTGATTTTATCTTTTATTCTTTCCTTAATTTGCATTATGTATTTTAAAGGGTGAAAAACATAAGTATCTTCTACTTTAAAAGCATCTTTACATGGAATCGGAAGTGGTAATTCGGCATCTAGATATTTAATTTTGGCTTTGATTAAAAAGTCCCTTTCATCGTTTAATTTCTTGGTCTCTTCAATAGTAAAAAGATAAGATTCGTTTTTTTCTAATTCACACTCTATGTTGTATTTTTTTATTGTTTGTAAAGCTAAATCAATAGCTTCTTTTTGCGATTCTAAATATTGTTTAGCCGTATTAAAATCATATGCTTTTTGAATATCAGTATAAACTTTTCCTTGAAGATATGTTAATTTACCAGTTGTATGAGAAGTTACTCCATACCCTATTTTTTCTTTATCAATTAAAACAACATCTTTTTCATTTTCTAAATTCAAAGCCACATTTATTCCAGCAATTCCCCCACCAATAATCAAAATATTACAAGTTATATCTTTTTCTAATTTGTCTTTAATGTTTGGTTTTATATCTTCACACCATATTGATTTTTGTTTCATTATTTCACCTCTATTTTGTTATGAACGAAATA
>CAZZCM010000042.1:0-7914 GCA_964652445.1 uncultured Muribaculaceae bacterium
TTGTATCTATCATTTGTGTGATAAATGTGCTATAATGATAAGTAGGTGATAGTATGGTACAGTTGGTCAATATAATTGCTTATTTAATTGTTATTAGTATATTTTTATTATTTGTTTATGCGATACTATATTTTTTACTATTTTTAGTAGGAAAGGTATTAGGTAGACAATTACTTAATAATTTTTTGCTAAAGATTTTATATGTATTAACGTCTTTACCATTTTTCTTTTGTGGCCTATATATCCTTAGTTTATTGTTTTTAATAAAATATGAAGTTGGCCTTGAAATCTTAATGGGAATATTTGGTATATTTTTGGTTGCATATTCTATTTATAGAGCAATTAGAAAAATTAAAGATATTGAATTTTTTGGTGGTGTATAATTGCTAAATTACATTTTAAATATGCGCCTATAAAATTTTGGAGGAGATAGTGTTATGGATGAGAGAATTGTAACTAATCATGAACTTAAAGAAGATACTTTTGAGGGCACGATTAGACCAGATAGTATTGATGAATATATCGGTCAAAGTGAAGTTAAAGATAATTTAGATATTTTTATTAAAGCCGCTAAAATGCGTGATGAATCTTTGGATCATGTTTTATTATATGGTCCCCCAGGTCTAGGCAAGACGACACTTGCTTATATTATTGCCAATGAACTTGGAACCAATATTAAAACAACTAGTGGTCCAGCTATTGAAAAAAGCGGAGATTTAGCAGCCGTTTTATCAACTTTGGAACCAGGTGATGTTTTATTTATTGATGAAATACATCGTATTCCGAGGTATATTGAGGAAATCTTATATTCAGCCATGGAAGATTTTACTTTAGATATTATTGTTGGTAGTGATTCTTCTAGTCGTAATATTCGTATTGATTTACCACCATTTACTTTAGTGGGCGCAACAACACGTGCTGGAGATTTGACAGGCCCTTTACGTGATAGATTTGGAATCATATCTAAACTTAATTTTTATACCGAAGATGAACTTAAACAAATTGTGCTTCGTACTAGTAGAGTTTTGGATTG
This sequence comes from uncultured Muribaculaceae bacterium, assembly GCA_964652445.1. GTDB lineage: Bacteria > Bacillota_I > Bacilli_A > RF39 > UBA660 > Coprosoma. The sequence continues at coordinate 1,034 of CAZZCM010000042.1, forward strand.
TAAGATAGATGATAATGCTGCTTTGGAATTAGCTAAGAGAAGTAGAGGGACACCTCGTATTGCCAATAGATTATTTAAGCGTGTTCGTGATTATGCTTTAGTTATGGGTAGTGGAAATGTTGATTTGAAGATTACAAAAATTGCTTTGGATAAGCTTAAAGTTGATGCTTCTGGCTTGGATGAAACGGACTATAATTTACTTAAATCAATTATCGAAAAGTTTAATGGCGGTCCAGTGGGAATTGAAGCACTTGCTTCTTCAATTGGTGAAGAGGTAACAACAATTGAGGATGTATATGAACCTTATTTGTTACAAAATGGCTTTTTAAAAAGAACCAGCCGTGGTAGAATAGTAACGGACAAAGCTTATGAACATTTAGGCTTAAAACATTTATCTAATTTTGAGGAGTGACTTAGATGAGTACTGATGATTTTGATTTTGAACTTCCAGAAAATTTAATTGCGCAAACGCCTTTAGAAAGACGTGATGCTTCTCGTTTACTTGTTTTGGATAAGAAAACAGGAGAAATATCACATCGTCATTTTAGGGATATTTTGGATTATATGGAAGCCGGAGATACTTTAGCTTTAAATGATACTAAAGTGATTCCTGCAAGAATTATTGGCGTAAAAGAAGATACTGGAGCGGTTATTGAAATACTTATGCTTAACGAGAAAGCAAGTAATGTTTGGGAGTGTTTAACTAAACCAGCTAAGCGGGTTAAAGAAGGAAGTATTATTGCTTTTGGCGATGGTAAGTTAAAGGCCAAGTGCGTTAAAGTCTTGGATGAAGGTATTCGTCATTTTGAGTTAAAATATTCGGGTATCTTATACGAAATATTGGATGAACTTGGGGAGATGCCACTCCCACCTTATATCCATGAAAAATTAGCGGATTCCAATCGCTATCAAACAGTGTATGCCAAAAACATTGGCAGTGCGGCGGCACCAACGGCGGGTCTTCATTTTACGCCAGAGCTTTTGGAAAGAGTTAAGGAAAAAGGCATTAATATTGCCTATATTACTTTACATGTTGGACTAGGTACTTTTAGACCAGTTTCGGTGGATGATGTTAGAGACCATAAAATGCATAGTGAGTTTTATACGGTTAGTCGTGAGGCAGCTGATTTACTAAATTTGACTAGAAGTAATGGTCATAATATTATAAGTGTGGGAACAACAACCACTCGAACTTTGGAAACAGTTATGAATTTGTATGGAACGTTTACAGAGTGTAGTGGCTTTACAGATATTTTTATTTACCCTGGTTATGAATTTAAAGCAGTGGATAAGTTAATTACTAATTTTCATTTACCAAAGTCTACTTTGGTGATGCTGGTAAGTGCTTTGGCTGGTAAAGATAATATTATGCGAGCTTATGCGGAAGCGGTGAAAGAGAAGTATAGATTTTTCTCTTTTGGCGATAGTATGTTTATTAAGTAGGTGATTCGATGGTTATTGTGATAGCTGGTCCTACAGGTGTTGGGAAGACGGAGCTTAGTTTGTACCTTGCATCTAAATTAAATGGTGAAGTGGTGAATGCTGATAGTACGCAGATTTATAAAGGAATGACTATCGCGACTAATAAGGTAACTGATACTAAAGGTATTCCTCATCATTTGTTTGATATGGTGGATATTAATAAAGATTATACAGTATTTGATTATCAAAAAGATGCTAGAAAAGCTATTGATGAGATTTTGTCTAAAGGAAAAACACCTATTTTAGTAGGTGGAACGGGTTTATATATTAAAGCAACTTTATATGACTATGAATTTTCGGGAAAAGCTCATAATGATTATGAAGGGATTAGCAATGATGAACTTTATAAGAGATTATTAGAGGTTGACCCAGAAACTAATATTCATTTAAATAATCGGATTAGAGTGATAAGCGCTTTAAATTACTATGAAGCTAACGGTAAGCCTTTTAGCGAAAAGGAAAAATGTAGTAAACTTTTATATGATACTTTGTTTATTGGGTTAACTACCGATAGAGATATTTTATATTATAAAATTAACCAAAGAGTAGATAAGATGCTATCCAATGGCTTAGAAGATGAAGCTAGACTTTTATATGATAGTGGAGTTCGAAGTAAAGCGGTTATGACACCAATTGGCTATAAAGAATTGTTTGAGTATTTTGATGGTAAATTAACAAAAGAAGCAGCAATAGATTTAATTAAACAAAGAAGCCGTCATTATGCAAAAAGACAATATACTTGGTTTAATAATCAAATGAATTTGACTTGGTTTAAAACTAATTACGAGAATTTTGACAGTACTTGTGAGGAAGTTTTAGAATATATCAAAAAATTCCTAATTTAGGAATTATTTTTGGTTTTCAACATAGTAGGCATAATATTCTTCTAATGTTAAGTTTTCATCATGAATTTGTTTGGCAGCTTTTTTACCAACGTAACGATAGTGCCATGGTTCATATTGATAACCAGTAATATCTTCTTTATCTTTTGGAAATCTTAGAATAAAGCCATATTTATAAGAATTGCTTTGTAACCATTTAAAAGCATCAGTATTTTCAAAACTATTGTCTATTTGGTTAATATCGCTTACCAGTCCAGTTTGATGCTCGGAAAAACCTGGTCTAGCAGAGTATGTATCGGCCGCTTTTTTACCATCTCTTTGGACATATTTGTCATATAGATTTACCTGATATTGGTAACTGCGGTAGCCTGAAGCATTTTTAATAATGACGTTATCTAAGGTAGCAGCATCAGACATTTCCATAAAGCAGTCGGCTGCTTCTTTTCTCATTTGACTATTGACACCAGTATTGTATTTTGATGTTAAGGTGATTAAATCATCTGGGGTATAATCTTCGGTTAAATAGTAGTATTTGTTGACGAGCATTAGGTTATCCTTTTCGATATCTGCTTCGGTAGTGTCTTCGTATTTTTCTTTGTCTAGGTTTGAATTGACATCTGCAACTATTTTACTAGGTTCTATGTCTTTACCTTCTGCATATTTTAAATATCTATCTTGATTTTCTTCAATATAATATTTTTCGTTTTTTAATTCTTCGGTTAAAGGGTCACCGGTTGTTTTATTTGCTTTAATATTTTTTTCCTGTTTCTTAGGTGAGCCATATACAAATAATATGGCTACTACAATTATAATAAAACAAATAAATATAAATAATTTTTTTCTTTTTTTCATGGATTACTCCTTATCTAAATAGTAAGCATAGTATTCATCATAAGTTAATTTACTATTTTTTACCTTAGTAGCTAAATCCTTTCCAAGATAACGGTAATGCCATGATTCATAAGAATAACCAGTAATATTTTCTTTACCTTTAGGGTATCTTAAGATAAAACCATATTTGTGGGCATTTTTTTGTAACCATTTAAAAGCATCAGTATTTTCAAAGTCTTCTCCTTTAGTATTATAGGTAATGATGTCTAAGGCTAAGCCAGTTTGATGTTCAGAAAAATCAGGTCTAGCCGCATATTCATCAGCATATTCTTCACCATTTATTTCCTTGTATTGATCGTAAACTTGTTTTTGATATTCATATGTGCGGTAACCCGAATTAATGATTAAGGTAATGTTATCTTTTTTGGCGGCATTAAACATTTCTTTAAAAGCTTCATAAGCCTCACTATTTAATTGTATGCTACCATATGAGTACCAATTACTAACATCAACGATATTTTCTGGTTTGTATTTTTCGGGAAGGGAATAATATTTGTTTACCAAAATACTAGTACCTTTGCTCATGTCGGTTTTTTCAGTGTGAGTATAATAATCGTAGTTGGTTTTGGTGTTTACTTTAGTGACAATATCTGTATAATCTAATTTATTACTTTTTTCTAATATAGTTTTTATTTGTTTTATGTATTTATCATAGTTTTTCCACAAGAAATATTTTTCTTCGGTAAGAGGGATTAAGTATTCGTCATAGTCATTTTCTAGAGCTTTATTTAATACTTTTTCGTCAGATTTTAATAAAACGGTTATTTCTTTTTCATTATAGCCAATTTTTTGTAATTTATATTCATTACTAGTAAAATGCTTATAGATATTAAACCCTACAATAGCTAAAATTACTATGAATACAATCACAATTAAACTTATTATTGCTTTCTTTTTAATTTTCCTTTTTGCTTGAACCATGTTCGGCCTCCATTCTTTTTTTCATTATACCATGTTTTTGTTTGAATTTAATAATAAGTTTTTAATTTGACTTTTTAATTAATATTTTATATAATTAACTCAAGGCAATGAAAGGGAATAGTAATAAGAGCTAGTGTTTAAAGTGAGCTTAGGATAGTGTGAACTAAGCAAATAATCTTTTATGAACGTACCTTGGAGCTGTTTGTATATCTGCATTAAAGATGAAAGAGCATAGAAATTCTATGAAGTAAGGTGGTACCGCGACGATTCGTCCTTACATTCATAGGATTTTTTTCTTTAACTGGAGGAAAAAATATGGAAGAATTATTTGAAAAAGCTTTTAAAAATTTAGGATATGATATCACCCCTAAAATAGTTAAATCTAATAAGGACGCTGACTTTCAATGTGATGATTGTTTTAAATTAGCTAAAGATTATCATAAAGCACCTTTTATGATTGCAAGTGAAGTAGTTAATCAAATTAAAAACGACATTAATTTTGATAATTATTTTAAAGAAGTTAATGTGGCTAATCCTGGTTTTATTAATATTCGTGTTAGTGATAAGTATATTTGCTCGAATTTAAGACAGTTAATGGATAAAGACATTTTGGGCGCTACCAAAGAAAATAAGACTATTGTTGTAGATTATGGTGGACCTAATGTAGCCAAACCTTTACACGTTGGCCATTTAAGAGCCGCAGTTATTGGACAAGCTATTAATAATATTTTGAAATTTAAAGGTAATAAAACTATAGCCGATGTCCATCTAGGCGATATTGGAACACAAATGGGACAGGTTATTTATGGTATTTTAACCGATTTTCCTAATACAAAACCTGAGGATATAGAAATCGATTTGGATTATTTGAATGTTACTTATCCAAAGATAAGCGCTTTGTGTAAAGAAAATGAAGAAGTAAGAGCTAAATGTTTAAAAATTACTAAAGATTTACAAGACGGAAATCTTACTTATAAGGCTTTGTGGCAAAAAATTTGGGATTTATCAGTAAATGATATTAAAAGAATTTATAATTATTTAGATGTACACTTTGATTTATGGTATGGCGAGAGTCATGCTTATAAGCAATTTGATGAAATGATTCCTTATATGGAGTCGCAGGGCATTGTTCGTGAAGATTGTGGAGCAAAAATAATTGATGTCAAGGAAAAAGATGATAAGGTAGATATTCCACCTTGCTTGATTCAAAAGAGTGACGGTGCTTATTTATATGCAACTTCTGATTTAGGAACTATTTGGCAAAGAGAAAAAGATTTTCATCCCGATGAAATTATTTATGTTGTTGATGGGCGTCAAAGTATGTATTTCGTTCAAGTATTTAGAGCAGCTAAAAAAAGTAAAATATATAATGGTGTATTAGAACATCATGGCTTTGGTACAGTTAATGGTGTGGATAATAAACCATTTAAAACTCGTAGTGGGGGAGCCTTAAAACTTGAAGATTTAATTAAACAAGTTAAAGAGGAATTTATCAGCTTAAGAGAAGAAAACAAATCTATGGATAAAGAAGACGTCGACAAGATTGTTAATGCAATCATTAAGTTTGCTGATTTACAAAACAATTTAGAACGTAATTATATCTTTGATATTAAAAAGTTTAGTGGTGTCTCTGGAAAGACCGGTCCCTATATTCTATATACATATTTACGAATTAACAAAATTATTTCTGATAGTAACGGAGAACTTTCTGATAATATTTACAGTGAAACTGATAGAACACTTAGACTTAAAATGCTTGAAGTTAGTGATGTAATTAATCAAGCTTCTATCGAAAGAAGACCACATTATCTTGCTGATTATTTATACGAGTTATCAGTAGCGGCTAACAATTTTTATCAAAGTAATAAAGTTTCTGGTCTAGAGGGAACTAAAAAAGCGGATTTCATGATTGTTTTAACATTTAATAATTATATTATAAAAACATTGTTGGGATTACTTGGAATTAGCATTCCTAAAGCTATGTAAAATTGTTAAAATATTATCTTTGTTGTTGCACTTGGAATTAATTTATGATATATTAGTAGTAGATGGTATGGTAGTACTTATCTAATATTAATAGGAAAGGAAATGAGAAAATGAGCGCAAAAAATAAAAATGCTTTAATTGGAGGATTACTTGCAATTGTATTTGTTATGGCTGTGGGCTATGCTGCATTTGCTACACAACTAAATATCACAGGAACAGCAAGTACTACATCTACTTGGGATTTACATATTAAGAGTATCACAGCTGGAACTCCAGTAGGGACTGCTACTAGTAAATCAGCTACAGTAGGTAGTGATCAATTATCAGCTACATTTGAAACCGATTTAGTGGCTCCAGGAGATTCAGTAACTTATACTGTTGAAGTTGAAAATGGCGGTAGTTTACCTGCTAAATTAAGTGCAATAACATTTACTCAATCTAGTGAAAACGCTATTATTTATACTTATAATGGTATTGCTCAAAATGATACTTTAGCTGCTGGAACAACAACTTCATTTACGGTAACAGTAACTTATAATCCAGCAATCACTTCACAACCAGATGATGCTGATTTGACAAGTACTCTAAATATGCAATTAAGCTATGTTCAAGCTACAGCATAAAATTAAGCTATATTCAAATATTTTGAAGGTAATTTTATAAACTCAAATCTCGATTTGAGTTTTATAATATAAAGAAAATTTCAAAATAATGGTAAGCCAGTAAAATTTTGTAAAAAGCAAAAATTAGTATTGCCAA
>CAZZCM010000043.1:0-7827 GCA_964652445.1 uncultured Muribaculaceae bacterium
GAAAACATTGTTCTTATGCATGATGGCGCTACAAAAAAAACAACGGTTGAAGCACTCCCACAAATAATCAAATATGGGAAGGAAAATGGCTATACCTTTGCGAGAATCACTAAAAACACAAGAGCTGTTCATCATCATATTAATAACTAAGGCAATTTTACAAAATTTGACATAAATAGTAAAATTTAGTATAATTAATTTTGTTTGCGAAAGTAGGTGACAATATGGAAAATATAGCCAATTTAATTAGTAAACTTGAAGAACAAAAAGAAAAATTAGGTAATGGTATATTTGACCAAGAATTACTAGACAAATATTTAGATGCTTCTTTTTTAAAACAATGTAATGAAGCTAAAGAAATAGAAACTGTACCTAAAGAAACTCGAATGGAAGTAGAATTATCAGGGCTATCTACTCTAGAACTAAATACTAGATTAAATAGACTTAATCCTTATGATACGGCAAACCCAACTTTTATAAGAGCTTTCGGAAATTGGGATGCGAGTGTTAAAAATAAACCAATAATTATTAAAATACCTGAAACTAAATTTAAACAAAGACAAAAGACAAAACAAGTTGCTTAAGGCTTGTTTTTTAGTGTTGTTTATGGAAAAAATAAATGATATAATTAGAAAAAAAATATATAATTAAAGTATGGAGGATGATTTATGTTACTTATATATATTATTTTAGGAATTATTCAAGGATTTACAGAGCCAATACCTGTATCATCTAGTGGACATTTAGTAATATTTAAAAACATTTTCGATTTAGAAGCTTTAAATGATTTAAATTTTGAAATCTTTTCTAATTTTGGTAGTTTAATTGCGATTATAATCATTTTTAGAAAAGATATTGCTAAACTATTTTTTGATTTTATCAATTATATTAAAACTAAAAATAAAAAATATAAAGATGGTTTTAGATATGTCTTACTAGTGGCTTTAGCCACAATTCCAGCTGGTTTATGTGGACTTATCTTCAATGACTTAATTGAAGAGTATCTAAGCAATGTCAAATACGTTGGAGTCGCTTTACTAGTAACGGCTTTATTCTTATTTATAATTAGAAAGTTAAAAGGAAAAAAAGACGATCAAGAAATAACTATTAAAGACGCTTTTCAAATTGGATTATTTCAAGTAGTGGCTTTACTTCCAGGAATAAGTCGCAGTGGGGCTACTTTAGTAGGTGGAATGTTTTCTGGATTAAAAAGAGATGTTGCTTTTAAATTTTCATTTATGCTGTATATTCCAATAAGTTTAGCATCTATGCTTTTGGGTGTTAAAGATGTGACTGAGAGTGGAATAGATATTAATCTTTTAATTTCATACATTTTAGGAGCTATTGCTGCTTGTATAGTTACTTTCTTTTCAACAAAATGGTTTAGAGGAATTATGCTTAAAGGAAAACTTATTTATTTCGTATATTATTGTTTAATTGTTGGAACTTTAGTAATATTATTTCTATGATAGAAAGTCAAGTAAATACTTGGCTTTTGTTGACTTTTACTTTAAAAACACATATAATTTTAAATAGACATAGGAGTGATAAAATGATTCAAAAACCTAAAGGGACATACGATATTTATGGAGATAAAAGTAAACAATTTTTATATTTAAGAAAATTGGTTATGGCGTTGATGGATAAATTTAATTATAAATATGTTCAAACACCATTATTTGAGTCTAGTGAATTATTTCACCGTGGAGTAGGCGAGACAACAGATATTGTGAGTAAAGAAACTTATGATTTTAAGGATAGAGGCAATAGAGATTTAACTTTGAGACCTGAAGGGACGGCGGGAATTGTTAGATGTTTAGTTGAAAATAAACTATATGCACTAGCTAATCCAGTTAAAGTATGGTATTTTGGTTCAATGTTTAGATATGAAAGACCACAATCTGGGCGTAATAGAGAATTTACGCAATTTGGTGTTGAATCTTTTGGTTCAAATGAACCATTAATGGATGCAGAAATTATTAGTATTGCATATAATTTTTTAAAAATGCTTGGTCTAAAAGATATTAAAGTTAATATTAATACTTTAGGCGATATTGAATCTAGGAAAGCTTATAGACAAGCTTTGCTTGATTATTTTAGACCTTATTTAGATGATTTATGTGATGATTGTAAAAGTAGATATGAAAAAAATCCACTTAGAATTTTAGATTGTAAGGTAGATTCTGGTAGAGCGATTATGAAAAATGCTCCTAAAATAGGTGATTATTTAAATGAAACTAGTTTGAATTATTTTACTAAAGTAAAAGAATGTTTAGATATTATGGAAATTCCATATTGTATAGATGATAGTTTAGTAAGAGGTTTAGATTATTATACTCATACGGTGTTTGAAGTAACTTCAGAAATTGAAAGTTTCGGTAGTCAAAATGTTTTAGCGGCTGGTGGTAGATATGATAATTTAGTGAAAACAATTGGTGGCCCAGAATTGTCTGGTGTTGGTTTTGCATGTGGGATTGAAAGATTATTATTAGCTTTAGAAGCAGAAAATATAGATATTTGTGAAGATGAAGGTATTGATGTTTATATTATGGCTATGAGTGATGATGAAAAAATGAATATGATGTCACTTACTAATATGCTTAGATTAAATGGCTTTAGTGTAGAAATGGATTATAATAGTCGCAATATTAAAAATAATTTTAAGTGTGCGGATAAAATGGGCGCTAAATACATCATTTTAATAGGTAAAGATGAAGTAATGAGTGAGGTGTTGACGATTAAAAATAATAGGACTAAGGAAGAGTATAAGGTTAAATTTAAAAATATTATAGAATTTTTAGATGAAAAGTTAAGTGAGGAACAATTATGAAAGTAAATAATGCAGATTTTAATAAGACAAATGTCGGTGAAATAATTACTTTAAATGGTTGGGTTAGTAAAAAACGTGATTTAGGTGGTTTAGTTTTTATTGATTTAAGAGATCGTAGTGGAATTATTCAATTGGTTATTAATCCTGATAGTAAAGCTTATGAAGTGGCTTTAAGGCTTAAAAATGAATATGTTGTTGAAGTTACTGGCGAAGTTGTTTTAAGACAGCAAGCTAATGATAATTTGAAAACTGGTGAAATTGAAGTTGTTGTTAGTGATATTGTAGTTTTAAATGAAGCTCGTGAATTGCCTTTTGATTTAAATAATACAACGGCTTTAGAAGATACAAGGCTTAAGTATCGTTATTTGGATTTACGCAGGAACGAACTTAAAGAGAAAATAATGCTTAAGCATATGGTTATGCAAGCGACTAGAGAATTTTTAAATAGTCAGGATTTTTTAGAAATCGAAACACCTATTTTATGTAAATCAACACCAGAGGGGGCCAGAGATTATTTGGTGCCTTCAAGGGTTAATGAAGGTAGTTTTTATGCTTTACCGCAATCACCACAACTATTTAAACAGTTACTTATGATGAGTGGTTTTGAAAAATATTATCAAGTGGCTAGATGTTTTAGAGATGAGGATTTACGTGCGGATAGGCAACCAGAATTTACTCAGATAGATTTGGAAATGAGTTTCGTAAATGAAGATGATATTATGAGCATAACTGAAGGTTTGCTGGCACATATTTTTAAAAAAACTAAAGGCCTTAATATAAAAACACCTTTTATAAGAATGACTTATAATGAAGCTTTTGATTTATACGGTAGTGATAAGCCCGACACAAGATTTGATATGAAAATTAATGACATTACTGATGGATTTATAAACACTGATTTTACAGTATTTAAGAATATTATTACTGAGGGTGGAATAATTAATGCGATTGTGGTCAAAGATGTCGCCGACAAGTATTCTAGAAAAGATATTGATAAGCTAACAGAGTTTGTAAAAACTTATAAGGCGAATGCTTTGTCTTTCTTAAAATATAATGAAGAATTTTCTGGGAGCATTGCTAAATTTGTAGATGATAGTACTTCCAATTATCTGAAAAAAAGTCTTAATTTAGAAAACAATGATTTGGTTTTAATCATTGCTGGTGATAGGAAGATGGTTAAAACTTCTTTAGGGGCTTTAAGATTAAAACTTGGGAAAGATTTAGGTTTAATTGCTAAAGACAAATTTAATTTTCTTTGGGTTGTTGATTTTCCGATGTTTGAATATAGTGAAGAAGAAAAAAGATATATTGCATGCCATCATCCATTTACGCAACCAAAGGATGTTAATGATTTAGATGATAAGAAACATGCTTTAGCTAGAGCTTATGACATAGTTTTAAATGGATATGAAGTTGGTGGTGGAAGTATCAGAATTCATAATCCGAAAGTTCAAGAAAAGGTTTTAAAGGCGTTAGAGTTTTCTGAGGAAGAGGCTTATAAACAATTTGGTTTCTTATTAGAGGCTTTAACTTTTGGAGCTCCACCACATGGTGGTTTGGCTTTAGGTCTAGAGAGATTAACAATGATTTTGAGTGGAACTGATAATATTAGGGATGTTATTGCTTTCCCTAAGACGACTAGTGCTTCATGTTTGATGACAGAAGCTCCTAATGAAGTCTCTGTTAGACAATTAGATGAATTACATATTGCTTTAAAATAATTTATAGATTTTATAAAAATAATTAATCATTTTATTTAAACAATAAAGGGTAGTGAGATTCGATGGAGAAATATCAGCTTATTCAAAAGAGTATTATTAAAAAATATCGTAAGGAAATTTGGAGTAAGTTTGTTAAAGCAATAAAAGAATATGAACTTATTAATGAAGGGGATAAAATCGCTGTTTGTATGAGCGGCGGAAAAGATTCCTTTTTGCTTGCTAAATGTATGGAGGAATTACAGAAACATGGTATTTTTAAATTTGATTTAGAATTTATTGTAATGAATCCTGGATACACTGAAGAAAATTTAAATAAACTTAAGGAAAATTTAAAATTATTTAATATTCAAGCACATATTTTTGATACACCTATTTTTAAAGTGGCTAATGACAGTGAAAGTCCTTGTTATTTATGTGCGAGAATGCGTAGGGGATATTTGTATGACTATGCTAAAAAATTAGGTTGTAATAAGATTGCTTTAGGTCATCATATGGATGATGTGGTTGAAACAATTTTGCTTAATTTAATATACAATGGTAGTTATTCTTCAATGATGCCAAAACTTATAAGCGATAATTTTGAGGGAATGGAATTAATTAGGCCTTTGTATTTGATTAAGGAAAATGATATTATTGCTTGGAAAAATTATAATCACCTTGAATTTTTAGATTGTGCTTGCTCGGTTACAAAAAAGAATAGTGGTAAAAGAGCCGAAATGAAGAAGCTTATTAGTGAAATGGAAAACTATAATAAGGATGCTTTAAAAAGTATATTTACTTCTTCTAATAATGTAAACTTTAATACAATTACTGGTTATATAAAAGGACATGAAAAACATAGTTTTTTGGATGATTACAAAAAATAATTTGTAAAGTTTGCCGATAGTTAGTGATATTTTATGAGAAGTGTGATATAATATAAATGTCTAGAAGAGAGGACAATTATGAAAAACCTACAAGTTAGCGATAGGGAATCTAATTTATATATGGTGTTGAATACTTATTTATGTAAGAATCCTAAAATATATAATGTGATACCCACTTGGGTGTGCCCGGTTTTATCGTTAAGGTCCGCTTCTGGACTATTTTTTGTATGAAAAAGAACCTTTTTCGTTTAAGTAAGGTTCTTTTCATTTGACTAATTCTTTTATTTTTTCAGTATTTCTAAAATTTAATTTTGCTGTTTGTTTTAAGATATCTTCTCCATATTTTTGGACTAGTTTAGCTCCAATTTTATCAACATTGTCGCCAGCACCTTTAGGGATTTTCATATCAAATTTTTTAGACATTTTTTCAAATTCTTGAAGTAAAACATATCTACTTATTAGTGAAGCACAAGCTACTGATAAGCATTGGTCTTCGGCTTTAGTTACAAAGGTTATATTTCTTTGGACATCGGGTAAATTGTTGACGTATTTATAGTAAATAAATGGTTTTGTAAATTGGTCGACGACAACGTAATCATGTTTTTTATATTGTTTAGTCATATTTAGTAATACTTTATTATGTAGTACAGCTTTAATGGTATTTAAATTCATTTTTTCATTATATTTATTGTTATATTCTTCATTATTTAGTATCATACTAGAATATGGAATGTGTTTTATTATTTGAGGTACAATTTTTAAAATATGTTCATCAGTTATTTTTTTAGAATCTCTAACACCTAATTTTTCTAAAAAGGGAATATCTTGTTTGGTTACATAGGCAGCTGTTACAACGATAGGTCCAAAGTAATCACCGGTTCCAACTTCATCTGAACCAATAGAGGTGCAGTAGTATAACTTTTCATTAAATTGTTTTTCTTTATTTTTTGATGCGGGGTTGTTGTCGACTTTTTTAACTTCTAGTTTTTTATCCGGATTTAGCTTTTTTTCGGTTTCGAGCCATATGTTGGCATCAATATCCGCACTGATTCCTTGAAAAACAGCTTTTCCACTTTCATATAGTGTGACCATTGTATCGGCTTCTTTGGCTTGAAAGACCGCATATGGTGGCGTTTTTTCTCTTTTTTTATCGTTAAAATATTCAACCATTTTTTCTTTGGTATTATCACTAACTTTTAATGTAATTGTACGTACTTTGTTTTGTACCATAGTTATCACCTATGTACCATTTTACCACAAAATCGATGCCTTCGCAATTAATCATTTAACAACAATTATAAATTCTTGATAAAAAGTTAGAAATATAATATAATATACTAGGAGGTCAAGGATATGAATATACTAGATATTGGAATTATTATTTTTATCATATTTGGTGGACTTGTTGGGTGGAAACAAGGGTTTACCAAAAGTTTAGTTAATTGTGTTGGTTATATTGTCATTGTAGTTGTGGCATTTTTACTTAAAAATCCTCTTGGTGAATTTTTGATGATGCATTTACCGTTTTTTGACCTTTTTGGATTGATAAAAGGGTTATCAATATTTAATATTGCGTTATATCAAATTATTGCTTTTTTCTTAGTATTTGGTGTTTTAATGTTTATTCTTCACTTTTTGATGCTAGCAACGAGTTTTTTTGAAACTATTTTAAAGTTTACTGTTATTTTAGGAATACCATCAAAGATTCTGGGTGCACTCCTTGGACTTCTTAAAAATTATGTAATTGCTTTTGTGATTTTATATATTATGAGTTTGCCAATGATTAGTGGAGCCGAATTTTTAAATAATTCTAAACTTTTAAAACCTATTTTGGAACAAACACCAGTACTTTCCATTTTTGCGAATGCGACGGTTGGAGTAGCCAATGAGTTTGCCGAGGTTAAGGATAAGTATGAAGATTCTGATACTAACGAATTTAATTTGGAAACGTTAGATTTATTCTTAAAATATGATATTGTTGGGGTTGAAACGGTAGAGAAATTAGTAGAAAAAGACAAACTTCATATTGATAATGTTGATACTGTATTAAATAAATATAAGGAAGGTGAACAAAATGGAGATAATTGAAGCTAATGATCGTAATTTTGATGAATTATTAACAAGGGGTGACATGCTGGTTGACTTTTATGCGACTTGGTGTGGTCCTTGTAAGATGTTAGCACCAGAACTTGAGGGAGTAAAGGATAGAATTCAAATTGTTAAGGTAAATGCCCCTGACAATATGGAACTTTGTAAAAGATATGGCGTTATGAATATGCCAACTCTGATTTATTTTCATGGTGGGTCTAGGGATGTAAAAGTAGGTTATATGACTAAGGAAGAAATTTTAAAGTGGATAGGTCGATAAACCTATCTTTTGTGATTACGAATGAAAAATACCGACAAAATA
>CAZZCM010000044.1:0-7765 GCA_964652445.1 uncultured Muribaculaceae bacterium
TTACTAAATTTATTAATATCATCCTTAAAAAACTTAATCGTCGAAAGAATGACAATCGAAATCGGTACAGCCAAAACAATTAGAGCAACTCCGCCTAATATTCCACCTGCAAACACCGAAATAATAACCACCAAAGGATGAATCTTATTTGTTTTTCCATACACAAATGGATTAATTACATAACCATCAACTGCCGAAAAAATAATAAACAAGATAATCGTTTTAATAAATAACTCTGGCGAAATAACAAATGCTGTAATTGCTGCAATAATATTAGTAATAATCCCACCAAAATAAGGAATTAAATTTCCAACGGCTGCTAAAGTTCCCAACATAAGGGCATTTGGATGACCAATAATCGTATATAAAATTGTATACTCAAAAAACGAAATCACAACTATTTTTAAAAAGCCAGACAAATAATTATTAAGTTCCCTATCAATCAAAGCTAAATAACGATAAAATTTCTGGTTGCGGCTACTTACAAACCTTTTAACCCCAAGCCTAATCTTATCCATATCAATTAAAAAATAAATAACGGCGGCTATTACAATAAATATCTGTGAAATAATACTAAAACTTGCCCCAATCATATCAATGGCTCCATTAGAAATATAAGTTCCTAATTTCTCTAAAGTATCATTAAAAATTGTCGATAACTGATTTTGTAACATACTAAAATTAATATTGTAATCACTCGCAAGTTCCTTAAAAAACGAAATAATTCCATTAAATATACTGCCAATCTGTTGTGTAAATACAGGCACAATCAAATAAGCAAGTCCACCAAAAACAATAATAAAACCTAAAAATACAATAAAAAGGGCCAAAGGTTTAGGAATTTTTCTTTTAATTAAGCCCTTAACCAAAGGATATAAAGCATAAGAAATCACAAAAGCGATAAAAAAAGGTAGTAAAATATTTTTTAAAATACTTACTACCCCAAGCCAAAAACTTCTCGTTTGATAAATCAAATAAATCAATAAAACTATTAAAATTAAATTGACAAGTTTATAGTCCAAATGACTTTTTGTCATATTAATCCCTGCTTTCCAAAAGTATCGTCACTGGTCCATCATTATTAATCGAAACAAGCATATCAGCTCCAAACACCCCAGTTTCTACCTTAATAAATTCAGATAACCTCTCATTAAATAGTTTGTATAATTTTTCAGCATCTATACTATTTAAAGCACTTTTATAATTAGGTCTATTTCCCTTTTTAGTATCAGCATATAAAGTAAACTGTGAAATACTAAGAATTTGTCCGCCCACATCCAAGATAGATTTATTCATTATATTGTTTTCATCTTCAAATATGCGTAAATTTAAAACTTTTCTTACTAAATAGTCGACTTGTTTTTCACTATCACCTTCTGTGAAGCCAACAAATAAAACTAAACCATCCGTAATCTCGCCAGTGATCTTACCATTAACTGAAACATTAGAATTCAAACATCTCTGAACCAAAATTCTCATTTAATAAACCTTTCCACTTCAATAACACCAGTAATCGTTTTAATGTTATTCATAAACTTAAGCAGTTCATCCTTATTTTTAATTGCCACTCCCATTTCAACTGTTTGCTCGTTAATTCCTTTATTATTAACAATATTTCTAACTCCAATATCATGAGCAGCCATCTTCGTAATAATTGGTACTAAAATATCACTTTCCGAAACTGCATGAATCAAAATAGTTGTAAAAAATTTCGTATTAGTTTCATTCCAAGAAACATCAATTAACCTTTCATTTGCCTTTGCCACATTTGGACAAACCATTCTATGAACACTAACACCATTACCCTTAGTAATATAGCCAACAATTCTATCACCAGGTACTGGATTACAGCAAGAAGCCAAATTAATCTTAATATCTGAAGTTCCAGCTACTGAAATAATATCTTCATTATTAGTAACCTTGTTACCAAGCTTTTTAGCCTTTTTTAAAAGCTGTTTTTCTTTATTTTCTTCATCTTTGAAAAAAGCTGACATAACTGTATCAATCGAAAGTTTTGAAGAACCTAAATTGGAATAAATTTCATTCAAAGAACCTAATTTAACCCCAGTTAAAACCTTATCAATTTGCTCATTAAATTCTCCTAAAGTAAGCTTGTTTTTCTTAAGTTCCCTAAGCAAAATATCTTCGCCCTTTTTAATATTTTCATCTAAAGAAGCCTTATTAAAGAAATTCTTAATCTTGTTTCTAGCCTGTGTTGTCTTAACAATATTAAGCCACTCATGACTAGGAGAAGCAGATGGTTTCGTTATAATCTTAATAACATCATTATTTTGTAGTTCATAATCAAGTGGAACCATTACCGAATTAACAATTGCTCCTGTACAAGTATCACCAACTTTAGTATGAACTTTATAAGCAAAGTCTAAAGGTGTAGCACCATTAGGAAGTTCAATGACATCACCCATTGGTGTAAATACATAAATCGTATTTTTAAGTATATCTTCTTTAACAGATTTTACAAACTCTTCTGGATTTTCTTCATTTTTCTTAAGTTCCATAATTGATTTAAAGAACTGAAGCTTTTGTTCCATATCGGATTGAATAGCTGCCTTACTACTTCCCTTTTCTTTATAAGACCAATGCGAAGCAATACCATTTTCGGCGACTTTATCCATTTCATAAGTTCTGATTTGAATTTCAAATAATTGTCCATCAACTCCAAAAACAGTCGTATGTAAAGACTGATACATATTAGTCTTTGGCATAGCAATATAATCCTTAAAACGATTCGGTTTTGGCTTAAATTTAGAATGAATAATACCTAACGCTTGATAACACTCTTGTTCCGTATTGACAAATACCCTTAAAGCTAGTAAATCATAAACATCATTAAATCTTTTACCCTTATCAAGTTTCTTATAAATACTATAAATACTTTTGCTTCTGCCTTTAATTTCATGTTTAATTTCATGTTTATTAAGTAGTTCCGAAACACTTTCAATCATCTTTTTAACACTCATATCACGTTCAGCTTTCGTCGCATTAAGCTTCTCAACAATATCATAGTATTCCTCTGGTTTTAAATAGCGTAAAGAAAGTTCTTCTAATTCTGATTTAATATTGTTCATACCAAGACGATGAGCAATCGGCGTCAAAATATCCAAAGTTTCTTTTGCCGTTTCTTTTTGTTTTTTTTCATCTAAAACAAATAAAGTTTTCATATTATGAAGTCTATCAGCAAGTTTAATCACAATTACCCTAACATCTTCTGATAAACCAACTAAAATCTTACGTTGATTATTAATAACTGATTCATTATCACCTGAAAAATTAAGCTTATTAATTTTTGTAATACCCAAAACGATAGATAAAATATCTTCACCAAAAACATCTTTAATTTCTGAAGCTTTTGCCCCACCTTCGGTGGTAACATCATGAAGCAAAGCACCAGCTAATGTTCCTGCATCGACATTAATACTAGTTAAGATATAAGCGACAGAAAGCGGATGAGTAATATAGTCCTCACCCGTTAATCTCTTACTACCAAAATGTTTATCATAAGCAAACTTATAAGCCTTTTCTATTAATGCCAAATCATCTTCATCAGTTATATAAGTTTTAATTTTTTCTTCTAATTTTTCAAAAGACTCACATGAATATTTACTCATGTGTATCACCTCACTTAAGAATTTATGCCTTTAATTTGAAGTTCATCAATTTCATCTTCTACATAAACTTTTTTCTTTTTCTTTTTTGTTTTTCCATCCTTCATATTTTTCTTCTCAATTTCAAGCCATAATTGACTAGCTACAAAGATTGAACATAATGTACCAATAATTAAACCAAATAACAATGCCACATTAAATTCAAATATATCATGTGATCCAAATAATATTAAACATACTACTGGAATTAAAGTTGTAACAGTTGTTACAATACTACGGTTTAAAATCTCTCTTAAACTTTCATTTACAATAACATTTAATTCATCAGGTTTAGAATTCTTTCCTTTTTTATTCATATTTTCTCTGATACGGTCAAACGTAATAATAATATCATTAACTGCATAACCAATAATTGATAAAATAGCAGCAATAAAGATAGTTGAAACTTCTAACCTTAAAATACTAAATAAAGAAACTGTTACTAAAACATTAAATAATAAAGCGACAATACAACTAACGCCATAACTAAATTTAAATCTAAATGAAATATAAGCAATAATTGCTAAAGCAGCAATGATTAAAGATAAAATAGCATTCTTAATAAGTTCAGCTTTAACCACATTAGAAATCACTCCAACATCAGTCGCTGCCTCATATTTATCAGCGAAATACTTTTCAGTACTCATAGCTTCTTTCTGTGATAGAGAATCTTCAATTTTAATTGAATAAGTATCGTCATCTTCTTTTTCAAAATCATACATCTCAAAACCTAATTTATCAGTATCTCTTTCAGCCATAACTTCAGTTATATTTTTATCTGTTTGTAAATTAATAACAGTTCCGCCTTTAAAATCAACACCTAAATTAAGTCCCATTTTTACAAGCGAAGCTACTCCAAGCACACTTATAATAATAGCGATAATCAAAAATGCTTTACGATTTTTCACAAAATCAACTTTTTTATAGAAATACTTAGTTCTTTTTTCTTTATGAGCAACATCAGGAATATCTTTGGTTTTAACCCCAATAAATAATCGAGGTTTACCATCGAATATACCAGTTTCGACAAACCACTTCATAAGCCATCTTGTAAAGAAAACCATAACAATCATTGTTACAAAAATACTAATGATTAACACTGTAGCAAATCCCTTAACACTACTTTGTCCAAAGATAAATAGTACAATAGCAGTAATTAAAGTTGTAATATTTGCATCCATTATTGTTCCAAGCGAATTTTTATTACCATTTTTAAGGGCGTTTTTCACACTTCTTCCCTCATATAACTCATCTTTAATACGGGAGAAATTAATAACATTTGAATCGATTGCCATTCCAATACCAATAATGATAGCTGCAATACCTGGTAGTGTTAAAGTACCACCTATTAGCCAGAAAATAAAGAATGTTAAAGAAGTATAAATAACAATTCCCACACTAGCAAATACTCCTGACATACGGTATAAGCCTATTAATAATAAGCAAATCAAAACAATACCAATAACACCTGCCGTTGTGGTTTTCTCTAAAGAATTCTCACCAAAGGCAGCACCAACACTTTTAGAAGAAATTTCTACTAATTTTGTAGGCATACTACCAGAATTAATCAAATCAACCAAATTTTGAACTTCTTCATCTTCAAAATCTCCTTGAATAATAACATCACTACTAAATCCTTGGGAAACAGTTGCGACTGAAAGACAATTGGAACTACCTAAAGAACCACATTCATTACCTTCTTTAGCAAATGAATCTTCTTCTTTATCGAAATCTAACCATATAACAATACGATTATCATCCATTTCACTTACTTTTTTAGTAACTTTATAAAATTCATCTTTATCATTAATACTTAATGAAACAACTGAATTCCCTTTTTCATCTGTTCCTACTTTAGCTGCCCCACTTTTTAACACATCACTCGTCATAAGTAAATTATCGTTAGTGTCACGGAAAGTTAAACTAGCCGTTTGACTAAGTACATTACGAGCATCCTCAGCATTATCAATACCAGCTAATTGAACACGGATCTTATCACCTTCAATATTAATAGTAGGTTCTAACACACCTAAAACATCAATTCTTTTAACCAATGTTTTATAAGTTGAATTAACCATATCATCAGTTACTTTTTCTTTACTATCAATACTTTCAATTTGGTATAAAACTTCAAATCCACCTTGTAAGTCTAATCCCAATTTTACATTTTGTAAGACTGGAAATAATAAACCTACAGCCGCAGCTATAATAATAATTGTAAATAATATACGCGTAAATAATTTTTTCTTCATGTTATAACTCCTTCTAGTTTTCAAAATATAATCTTCTTTTTCTTGTGTTTAATTTACTCTTAAAATATGCATCGATTAAGGCGTTATCGCTATTTAAAATATCGCTAACCATTTCGTGCAAAGCCAAATTATTACTATTTTTCCATTTTTTTTCTTTTAAATAATTCCACACATCTTCCGCACTTAAATAATCATAACCATCTCTTTTTAATTCATTTACTTTCGATTCCAAAGCTGGTTTTAATCTATCGTAAAGTTCACTTGCACTCTTAAACTCTATATCCATATTTTACCTCCATTAAACATACATATCCATTATACCGCAAATCAATAGATTTTTAAAGTTTCTACTTAAAATTTTAAAATTAAAATACGATATTTGTAGAAAAAAAGAACTAATTAAAGCTCTACATTATGATAAATATGTTGCACATCTTCTACTTCTTCTAACATTGCAAGTAATTTTTGGAAAGTTTCTAAATCTTCACCAGTTAAAGTTACTTTATCTTTAGCAATATAAGTTATTTCGTCAATATCAAATGAAACATTTGGTAATTTTTTAGTAATTGCTTCTTTGATGTTAAATAATTCATTTGGAGCGCCATAAATGATTATTTCGTCATTTTCTGTTTCAATATCTTCAGCATCAACGCCAGCTTCGATAAGAGCTTCTAAAGTTTCCTCTTCATTTAATCCTTTGAAACTGACAACGCAAAGATGATCATACATGTAACTTACGCTTCCTTGAGTTCCCATTTTAATGTGGCATTTATTAACCACAGCCTTTACGCTGCTAACGCTTCTATTAACATTATCAGTTAAACAAGCCACAATAACCGTCGAACCATTTGGACCAAATAATTCGTAATTAGCACTTGTATATGTTTCGTCAACTCCACTATTTACTTTGTCAATAGCTCTATTAATTATATCACTTGGTACTTGTTCTTTTTTGGCTTTATCAACTAATCTTTTAAGAGCACTGTTACTTTCAAATTCAGTTCCTCCAATTTTGGCAGCTTGATATATTTCTCTAGCATACATTGAATATAATTTTGCTTTAGCTGCTCCTGTTTTTTGAATACTAGCTTTTCTTACTTCATAAGCTCTTCCCATTTAAATCGTCCTTTCTGTGCCTTAGCAAGTGCCTCTTTGGCAGCTTCTTGCTCAGCGGCTTTTTTTGAATGTGCGGTTCCCGAACCATAAATAATATTGTCGATTACGACTTCAACGGTAAATGTTTTGTTATGGGCAGGTCCGCTTTCGTTAATTAATTTATATTCTAGACTTCTTTTGTCAGTTTGAACATATTCTTGTAAAGCAGATTTGTAGTCTTCAAAGAAGTCTGTTTTGTGATTTTCTATATATGAAATTACGTTTTCGTTGAAGAATTTTCTAGCTATTTCAATTCCTTGGTCTAAATATAAGGCTCCCAAAAATGATTCGAAAATATCGGAAACAACAGCTTTTCGGTACTTTCCTCCATTTTCAGTTTCACCTTTTCCTAATTTTAAGTATTTATTAAGTCCTAGTTTTATTGAATATTCATATAAAGCAGTTTCACAAACATAATAAGCTCTTTTCTTTGTCATTTCCCCTTCAGACGTATGTTTAGTGTTGTAAAGATAATCACTCATTAATAATTCTAAAACAGCATCTCCTAAAAATTCCAAACGTTCATAACTTTCTATACCATGCTCGTTAGCATATGATGTATGCGAGAAAGCGGTTTCATAAAGTTGTATATTTTTAGGTTTAATTCCTAATTCATCTAATAATTTCATCTAATCACTCCTCCAATAGATTATATCATATTTCTATTTGTTTTTAGCAGAATTTTGATTTTTT
>CAZZCM010000045.1:0-7625 GCA_964652445.1 uncultured Muribaculaceae bacterium
GCACTCGGCTGTTAACCGATAGGTCGTAGGTTCGAGTCCTACATCAGGCGCCATTTAAGACTTAAAGTAGGTCTTGTAGGTAATCCCTACTTGATCTATTTTTGATATAAAAATAAATATTGGGAGGAATTAAAATGCAAAAATTTACCAAAGAAATGGTCGATGATTATGCCGACAAATTATTAATCGGTCTAACCGAAGAAGAAAACAAAGCCGTATTAGACGAATTTGAAGTAATCGATAGAACAATCGATCTAATTAACGAAATACCAAATATCAAAGAAGTAGAACCAATGACGCACGCTCTAGATGACTTCATATGTGACTTTAGAGAAGACGTAGTTGAAGAGTCAATACCAATAGAAGACTTATTGGAAAACTGTGACGAAAACGACGGCCATAACGTCGAAGTACCAAGGGTGGTGGGATAACATGGAATATATGAGTAAAGGGCTAGTAGAAATCCACGAGGCCTTAAAAAACAAACAAGTAACCAGTGAACAACTAATTAAAGAAGCTTTAGAAAAATCAAAGCAAGTTCAAAAAGAAAACAACGCTTTTGTTACCATTTTAGAAGATGTCAAACCAAAAGAAGTAACCGATGATATTTTATCAGGAATACCATACGGTGTTAAAGATAACTATAGTACCAAATCAATCTTATCAACTGGTTCATCAAACACTTTAAAAGATTATGTTCCATTCTTCAGCGCTACCGCTATCGAAAACTTAAATAAACATAACGCTGTCATTGTAGGTAAAACCGCTTTAGACGAATTTGGTATGGGTGGAACAGGCACCACTTGTCACACAGGAACCGTTACCAACCCATGGGATAACACCAGAATGTGTGCTGGCTCATCAGCTGGTTCAGCAGCTGCTGTCGCTGCCGGTGTTTATCCATATGCCACTGGAAGTGATACTGGAGACTCCATAAGAAAACCAGCCGCTTACTGCGGAATTGTCGGCTATAAACCAACTTATGGTATGATATCAAGATACGGACTATTCCCATTCGCTTCAAGTTTAGACCATTGTGGTGCCCTAACAAGATCAGTTGAAGATGCCGCTATTGTTGTTGATGCCATGAAAGGACAAGACAAAAACGACATGACCACATGGGATTCTACACATATCAACCTATATAAATCACTAGATAAAAATGTCAAAGGCAAAAAACTATGTTATATCAAAGAAATATGTGACATAAATAATTTCAAAGACGCCGATGAAGAGCTAAGCAAACACTTAGAAAATTTCCAAGAAAAAATAAAACTATGTAAACAACTAGGTATGGAAGTAGAAGAAGTATCAGTGGACCAAACTTTATTAAACGCTTTAGGCTCAGTTTATGTCGTAATATCATGCGCCGAAGCCACCAGTAATATGAGTAACTTAACCGGCTTTATATTCGGACCAAGAGCCGAAGGCGACAAGTACGACGAAGAAATGAAAAATTACCGAACCAAAGGCTTCTCACCACTTATCAAAAGAAGATTTGTCATCGGTTCATATGTATTACAAGCACAAAACAAAGACAAATACTTCCATAACGCCCAAAGAGTAAGAAGATTATTAGTCGACACTTGGAATAAACTATTCGAAAAATACGATGCTGTCATCTTACCTGTAGGAACCGGTCCAGCAAAAAAACTAGAAGGATCAGAAAATAGTCTAACCAAAGAAACTTCCGTCTTAGAAGAACATTTACAAATAGGTAACTTCGGTGGTTTCCCATCAATCACCATTCCCGATGGTTTCATCAATAATTTGCCAGTTGCCTTAAATATAACCGGTAAATGTTACGACGACATTAACGTCTTAAACATCGCTTACGCCTTAGAAAGTAATATGGAATATAAAAACCAAATAGCAAGGAGCGTGAAATAATGTATAAAGCAATGATTGGTCTAGAAATGCACTGCGAAATCAGTGAAACCAATACCAAAGTATTTTCAAGTGCGCGAAACGGCTCTAAAACTTCCGACACTGACGAAGCCAACACCAATATTAGGCCAGTCGACATGGCATTTCCAGGCACCCTTCCAGTTGTAAATAAAGAAGCCGTAAAAAAATCATTAATGGCAAGTATGATATTAAATTGTACTCAACCAGAATATGTATATTTTGAAAGAAAAAACTACTATTATCCAGATCTTCCAAAAGGTTTCCAAATTACTCAAGAAACAAAACCCGCTCCAATTGGAATTTATGGTAAATTAAAATTCGAATGTAACGGTCAAGAAAAAGAAATCAGAATCAACAATCTTCACTTAGAAGAAGATGCTGCCTCTTCCGTTCATGAAGGCCGAAGCTCTAAAATAAACTACAATAGAGCCGGCGTTCCATTACTAGAGTTAGTAACCGAGCCAGATTTACGTTCAGCTGAAGAAGCCGTTGCTTTTCTAGAGACCATGAGAAGTATTTACCAATATGCTGGTATAAGTGAAGCCGATAGTAAAAAAGGTCAAATAAGATGTGACGTTAACGTATCAATTATGGAAGCAGATAAAGATGAAAACGATTCAAATAACTGGGGAACAAAAGTTGAAATAAAAAACGTTAATTCATTTGGTGGGGTCAGAGACGCCATAAACTATGAAATCGAAAGGCAAACCGAATTAAAAGAGCAAGGTAGATATGACGAAGTAGAGCAAGAAACCAGAAGATGGGACGAAGAATCAATGTCAACAATTCGTATGCGTAGTAAAGTCGATGCCATCGATTATAAATACTTCGTTGAACCAAATATTCCAAAAATAAAATTATCCAAAGAATGGTTAGAACAAATCAGAAAAGAAATTCCAAAACTTGCAAACGAAAGAAAAGAAATATATATAAATGAATATGGAATTTCCGATTACGACGCAACTATTTTAGTTAAAGACAAACCAGTTGCTGATTTTTACGAAGAAACAATAAGTCTAGGTGCAGATCCCAAAGCCACATCAAACTGGGTAACTACAAATTTACTTGGAAGTTTAAACAAATTAGAATTAACAATTAAAGATATCAAACTAACCCCACATATGTTAGCCCAGTTAATCAGCCTAGTCGACAAAAAAGAAATATCTTCAAAACAAGCAAAAGACGTATTCCAAGAATGCTTAACAAGCGGAAAAACACCAAAAGAAGTTGTAAAAGAAAAAGGTATGACGCAAATGTCAGATGCTAGTGAAATAAGCAAAATAGCCAATGAAGTTTTAGACGAAAATCCAGAAATTGTCGAAAAATATAAATCAGGAAGAACAAACGTCGTTGACTTCCTAGTTGGCCAAATCATGAAAAAAACTAGAGGTACCGCTAACCCAAGTATGGCCAGAAGTACCATGCTAGAAGAAATCGAAAAGAGGTGAAAGCATGAAAGAAAACATATATAGAAACATAAGACCAGGTGAACTTACTGAAAAACATATCGGTAAAACCGTTAGAGTAGCTGGTTGGGTTGAAAACATCAGAGACCACGGTGGTGTCATCTTCGTTGATCTTAGAGATGAAACAGGAACCGTTCAAATTGTAAGTAACGATGATAGTATTTTCAATAATCTAACTAGAGAATCAACAATATCCTTAGAAGGCCTTGTTAGAATGCGTGACGAAGAAAATTTCAATCCCAAAATTAGTACTGGAACCATTGAAATTCTTATTGAAAAATTTGATATGTTAGGTAAAGCTAATAACGAATTACCATTTGAAATACTTACATCAACTAATGTAAATGAAGAAACAAGACTAAAATACCGTTATTTAGATATGCGTAATAAAAAAGTTCACGATAATATCAAATTTAGAAGCGAAATTTTAAAATTCTTAAGAGCCAAAATGGATAGCTTAAACTTTACCGAAGTTCAAACCCCAATTCTAACCGCATCTTCGCCAGAAGGCGCTAGAGACTTTGTTGTTCCATCAAGAAGATTTCACGGTAAATTCTATGCTCTTCCTCAAGCCCCACAAATTTTTAAAGAATTATTAATGGTTGGTGGTTTCGATAGATATTATCAAATTGCCCCATGCTTTAGAGATGAGGATTGTAGAGCTGATAGAACATTAGAATTTTATCAATTAGATTTCGAAATGGGTTTTGCTACTGAAGAAGATGTTTATGAAATAGGCGAAGAAGTTTTCTATGATTTGTTTACCAAATTTTCTGATAGAGAAGTCTCACCTAGACCATTTAAAAAAATATCATATAAAGAAGCCATGCTTAAATATGGGACTGATAAACCAGATTTAAGAAATCCATTAGAGATTATCGACTTAACCGAAGAATTTAAAGAAACAACCTTTAAACCATTCCAAAAATCAACCATCAGAGGAATAAAAGTTGATAATATAGCCGACAAACCAAACTCATGGTTTAATGAATTAGTTGATTACGCCAGTTCAATCGGAATGCCAGGAATTGGTTATATAAGCGTTTTAGATAATATGGTATTCAAAGGTCCAATTGATAAATTTTTATCAGATGACGAAAGAGAAAAATTAATTAATAAAGCTTGTCTTAAAGAGGGTAGTGTCTTATTCTTTATCGCCAATAAAAAAGAAAAAATAGCTGCTAACTTTGCTGGTCAAATAAGAACTGAATTAGGCAAGAAATTAGAATTAATTAATCCAAATAAGTTTGAATTCTGTATAATTAATGATATGCCAATGTTTGAATATAACGAAGAAGAAGGCAAATACGATTTTGGTCACAATCCATTTAGTATGCCAAAAGATGGAAAAGAAGCTTATGACCAAAATATCGAAGATATTCTGGCTTACCAATTCGACTTTGTTTGTAATGGTTATGAAATGTCTTCAGGAGCCGTTAGAAACCATGATTTAGACTTATTAATGAAAGGTTTCAATTTAGTTGGTTATACCGAAGAAACTGTTAAAGATAAATTTAAATCACTTTATACAGCCTTTAAATATGGTGTTCCACCACACGCTGGTATGGCACCTGGAATTGATAGAATAATCATGTTATTAAGGGGTGAATCTAATTTAAGAGAAGTACAGGCTTTCCCACCAAATGTTAGTGGAATCGATAATATGATGGGTTCACCTAGTGAAATAACCGAAAAACAATTAAGAGAAGTTCATATTAAAATAAGATAATATGAACTCTTTTCAAGTATTTAGAGCCACGATAATGACTTTTCGTTAGAAATTTGGTACAATAATAGTTGGTGAAGGAAATGAAAAAAATTCTTGTAATTGCATTTATCTGTACACTGATAGATCAAGTTATTAAAAATGTTTTAATTAGTGTTTTACCTTTTGGAAGTAGTATAAGTGTTATTGATGGATTTTTTAAGATAACTAGTTTAGAAAATACAGGTGCAGCCTTTAGTATTTTAAGCTCTAATACTTTACTTTTGATTTTAATTTCTATTATCTCACTTAATTTAATTTATTTCTTTTTAATTAAAGATAAAAAATTAAGCAAGTTTGAAAATATCCTTTATGGAATCTTGATTGGTGGGATTTTAGGAAACTTAATTGATAGAGTGGTTCATGGATATGTTATCGATTATTTGGATTTTAATTTATTTGGTTATAATTTTCCAGTATTTAACTTTGCCGATATTTGTATTGTTATTTCGATAATATTAATTGTTATCTTTATTTTTAGGAGTGAAAAACATGACGTATCAAGTAAATGAGACAGGTGAAAGACTAGATAATTTCCTAGCTAATGTTTTAAATGTCAGTCGTAGTAGTGTTACCAAAATGATTAAGAATAAGGAAGTCTTAGTAAATGGTAAACTGGTTAAAGCTGGTTATATAACTCATAGTGGTGATGAAATTATTGTCAATCATGTAGAAGAAGATATGAATGTTACACCCGAAAAAATGGATTTAGATATCGTTTATGAAGATGATGATGTTATTGTTGTAAATAAAGCTAACGGAATTGTGGTTCATCCAGCACCAGGAAATTATCATGGAACTTTAGTTAATGGACTTTTATATCATAGTAAGTTAAGCAATAAAAATGGTGAATTTCGTCCAGGTATTGTTCATCGTATTGATGCTTATACAACCGGATTATTAATGGTGGCAAAAAACAATAAAGCTCATGAAGCTTTGGCAAAGCAGCTAGCTGATAAAACTACTTACAGAAAGTATGTGGCATTGGTTTGGGGCGTTATTCCTAATGATACTGGTTTGATTGATGCACCAATTGGAAGATCTTTAAATGACCGTAAAAAAATGGCAATTAATCCTGATGGTAAGGAAGCCATAACGCACTTTAAAGTTCTAAAAAGATTTAAAGAAGTTACTTTGATAGAACTTAAGTTGGAAACTGGACGTACACATCAAATAAGAGTTCATATGGATTATATCGGACATCCAGTTGTGAATGATCCTGTTTATGGAAAGAGAAAATTAATTGATGATTCTGGACAGTGTTTACATGCTAAAGAATTAGGGTTTGTTCACCCAGTTACTGGTGTGTATATGCAGTTTGATAGTGAATTACCTTTAAAATTTATAAATATTATGAAACATTTTGAGTAGGAGGTTTTTAAGATGGAAATGGTTAATGAACATAATGATGAACTCGTTATGAAGTTACTTCGCTATTTTATTTCTGAAAAAGATTATACTCCAATTATGATTAGAGGAGTTCAAGGAGAAATTTGGCTTGAAAATTTAGAGGAAGATTATAAAATTGTTCGTATTGTGTCTAATTATATTCATAATGATGAACAGTTTGAATTTGATATACTTAAAACTAAAAAACTGATGAAAATGATTAAGAAAAAAACGCTTTCATTTAAAATGAATGCACTTAGTATCTTTGTTAATCTTAATGAAAATGTTAATTTAAATAAATTTGATGATGTTCCAAAAATTGATGTTGCTGAAATAAATGACGCTGATGATTTGAATAAATATAATTTTATTATAGAAACATTTCCAGATATTACAAAGAAGATGACATTTAAGGAAAAAGGAATAGAATTATTTATGAAGTTAACAGGTGATATTTCTAAAAAGAACGAAGGTGAAGCAAAAATGAACGAAGACGTATTTTCAATGAAAAGGCCAGTTATTACTTATGCCTTGATTGCCATTAATGTAATTATGTATTTTTTAAGTAGTATATATGGTTTTGTCGACGATTTAGCAGTAAATAGATTTATGATTACACATGGGGAAGTTTATCGTTTATTTACAGGAATGTTTTTACATGCTAATTTGCTACATTTGTTATTTAATTGTTATGCAATCTATATTATAGGAATGCAACTTGAAAATTTTCTCGGTAAAGCAAAGTATTTAGCAGTATATTTGCTAAGTGGATTGGCGGGCAATTGTTTATCAATTTTCATGAGTACCGGATATAGTGTTGGAGCATCTGGAGCTATATTTGGCTTACTTGGTTCACTTGTTTATTTTGGTTATCATTATCGTGTATATTTAGAAAGTGTAGTTAAGTCACAAATTATTCCTTTAATTGTTATCAACTTACTTATTGGTTTGGCTCCCGGAATTGACAACTGGGGACATATTGGAGGTTTAATTGGCGGTGTATTTGCGACAATGGCTGTTGGTGTTAAATACAAAAGTACGAGATTTGAAATGATTAATGGAGTTATATTATATATTATTTTAGTAGGATTCTTATT